>NZ_LT899436.1:900000-1152500 GCF_900198195.1 Tenacibaculum jejuense
TTTTTTGTTATTACTAAAAAGAAAAGCGATCAATAATAATACTAGCATTCCTAAAGTACCTCTCCATAAACTATTTGTAGAGAAGCCTTGACTAGCTATGATTTTGTTTTCTTCACTTTTAAGAGTAGTATTAACAGTTTCTGTTGCTTGATCTGTTATTGTGGTTTTTATTGAAAAATTATATAAGACATCCTTTTCGGAAATTGAAAGTATAGAATCATTTAGAGTTACAATATTGTAATATCTAACAGTATCTTTTGGTGTCTTATAATTAAAAATTAATAAGTTATTTTGATGAATATAATTTCCAGTTGCATGTAAACTATCTTTAGCTGATAGGAAGTATGAAAATTCCCCTTTATTCAATGTGAAATAATCATTTTTATTTATTTCTACTAAAGATGTTCCAGAGTTATTATGTATAGATTTAAATTTCCATGTTTTATCGATATTTTGCGAAAACAACGCAAAAGAAAAAACACACAGAAGAAGTGTGATTAATTTTTTCATTCAAAGAATATTATGTTTTATGAACGCTTGCTAATCTCGTCTCTTATTTTAGCAGCTAGTTCGTAATCTTCATTATTTACAGCTTCATTCAATTGTTCTTCAAGTTCATTTAAAGAAAGATCAGAAAAGTCAGCTGTACTTGTAAACTCAATTTCTTGTTCAATATGGATGTCATCAGTGTCATTTTCATCAGAACTACCCAACTCTTCTTCTGTCTTTAAATATATACCAGCTTTGTCTAATATATTTTCGTAGGTGAAAATTGGAGCTTGAAAACGAACGGCTAATGCTATAGCATCAGAAGTTCTTGTGTCAATAACTTCTTCTACACCATCACGTTCGCATATTAAACTAGAAAAAAAGACTCCATCTACTAATTTATGAATAATAATCTGTTTTACAGTAATGCTAAAACGCTCAGCAAAAGATTTAAATAAATCATGGGTAAGTGGTCTTGGAGGTCGAATTTCTTTTTCTAATGCGATTGCAATCGATTGTGCTTCAAATGCTCCGATAATAATTGGTAAAGTTCTAGTTCCTTCCATTTCGCTAAGCACTAAAGCATATGCTCCGCTTTGTGTTTGGCTATATGAAATTCCTTTAATAGTTAGTCTTACTAGGCTCATGTATCTGTCTTCATACAAAAAAAGCGGTCTTTAATTAGACTGCCTTTAGGGTGCCACAATTTAATAAAAAATATGACTACGGAAAGATTTAATTTTAAAAAATAAAAACTCTAGAAAAACAATTGATTTCTAGAGTTTTTTTAAATATATCTTTTGATTCCTAAGCTTGTTTAAAAGCTTTTAATTTTTCAATTAATTGAGGAACTACTTCAAAAGCGTCTCCAACGATTCCGTAATCAGCAGCTTTAAAGAAAGGTGCTTCAGGATCGTTATTGATAACAACTTTTACTTTAGAAGCGTTAACTCCTGCTAAGTGTTGAATAGCTCCAGAAATACCTATTGCAATATATAAGTTAGAAGCTACAGGCTTTCCAGTTTGCCCAACATGTTCGCTGTGAGGTCTCCATCCTAAATCAGAAACTGGTTTAGAACAAGCTGTAGCTGCGCCTAATACACCAGCTAACTCTTCAACCATTCCCCAGTTTTCAGGACCTTTTAATCCACGGCCAGCAGATACTACAACATCAGCATCAGCGATAGTAACAGTTCCAGTTGCTTTATCTATAGAAACTGAAGATACTCCTAATTCTGGTAAAGAGGCATCAAAACTTTCAGTTGCACCAGAAACAGAACTTTCATGTGCTCCATATGAATTCTTAGCAACACCGATAACCTTATTTTCAGTTAAAATTTCAGTGTTATTAAATCCTTTATTTGAAAAAGCTTTACGCTTCACTACAAAAGAACTAGAAGTGTCAGGTAATGCAACTACATTGGAAGCATATCCTGCTTCTAAGCCTACAGCTACTAATGGAGCTAATGTTAAACCATCTACACTAGAATCTATAACAACAACATTTGAAGACTGTGCCTCTGCTACTTGTTTTATTACTGCGGCATAACCTTTAGCATTAAAAGAACTTAAGTCATTTTTAACTTCAATTACTTTATCTGCACCGTAAGTGTATAATTCACTAGCATCTCCACCGTTGATAGATAAAGTTACTAAGTTAGTTCCTAATTGTTCAGCTACTTTTTTTCCGTATGATACAACTTCAAAAGCTGTTTTTTTAAATTTTCCTTCCGAAGAGTCGGCAAAAACTAATACAGACATAATTTTTAATTTTTTAAGTTTTTAATGGGTGTATATTTCAACACCCATTAAAAAGAATTGATTTTAAATTTAAATTGCTTTAGCCTCGTTGTGTAAAAGATTAATTAAATCATCTACATTATCAACTAATTTTACCTCTCCTTTTGGAGCAGGCTTTTCGAAATTCTTTGTGCTTGTAGAGGCATTGCTACCTGTTGCTTCAACAACATTTAAAGGCTTTTTACGAGCCATCATGATACCTCTCATATTAGGTATTCTAAGATCTTTCTCCTCAACAATACCTTTTTGACCAGCTACTACTAAAGGTAGGCTAGCAGCTACTTTTTCTTCACCACCATCGATCTCTCTTTCTAATGTAGCATTGTTTCCTTCAACTTCAATTCCAACACATCCGTTAACAAAATTGAAATCTAATAATGATGCTAACATACCAGGAACCATTTGACCGTTGTAATCAGCAGATTCTTTACCTGCCAACACTAGATCAAAACCTCCAGATTTTACAACTTCAGCTAATTCTTTAGCTACTAATAAACCATCAGTTGGTTCTACATTAACACGAATTGCATCATCAGCTCCTATGGCTAATGCTTTACGTAAAGTAGGCTCAGTTTCAGCTCCTCCTACATTTACTACAGTAACAGATGCACCTTGTTTTTCTTTAAACCACATTGCACGTGTTAAACTGAATTCATCATATGGGTTTATAACAAACTGAACTCCATTTGTATCAAACTTAGTATCGTTATCAGTGAAGTTAATTTTTGAAGTGGTATCAGGTACGTGACTGATACAAACTAATATTTTCATATGGATTGTTTTTTGTACGCTTAATTTGTGCTACGAATTTACATATTTTTTTTGATTTATTATGCATGCATAATAAATTTTGTTGATAAATAACATACATTTTAACATTGTATTAATTTCTTTAGTAAAGAATTTCATACTTTTGCAAATCAATAAACAACAACTACTTAATAAAACACATGAAAACAGTTCAATTTAGAGAAGCAATCTGCGAGGCAATGAGCGAAGAGATGCGACGCGATGAGAGCATCTATTTAATGGGGGAGGAAGTAGCAGAATATAATGGTGCTTACAAAGCTAGTAAAGGTATGTTAGATGAATTCGGAGAGAAACGAGTTATAGATACACCTATTGCTGAGTTAGGTTTTGGAGGAATTGCAGTAGGATCTGCAATGAATGGAAACAGACCTATAGTGGAATACATGACCTTTAATTTCTCTTTAGTTGGGATTGATCAAATTATTAATAATGCAGCTAAGATTCGTCAAATGAGTGGAGGACAATTTAATTGTCCGATCGTATTTAGAGGACCAACTGCATCTGCTGGTCAATTGGCTGCAACACACTCACAAGCTTTTGAAAGTTGGTATGCAAATTGTCCTGGTCTAAAAGTAATTGTACCATCTAATCCGTATGATGCGAAAGGATTATTAAAAGCAGCTATTAGAGATGATGATCCAGTAATTTTTATGGAGTCTGAGCAGATGTATGGTGATAAGATGGAAATTCCTGAAGGTGAATATGTATTACCTATTGGAGTAGCAGAAATTAAAAAAGAAGGAACAGATGTTACTGTAGTATCATTTGGGAAAATAATAAAAGAAGCGTACAAAGCAGCAGATCAATTAGCAGAAGAAGGTATATCTGTAGAAGTAATTGATTTAAGAACTGTACGACCAATGGATCATAAAACGATTTTAGAGTCGGTTAAAAAAACAAATAGATTAGTGATTTTAGAAGAAGCATGGCCATTTGGAAGTGTGTCTTCAGAAATTACATTTAGAGTTCAAGATGAAGCATTTGATCATTTAGATGCTCCAATAAAGAGAATTACTACTGCAGATACACCTGCACCGTATTCTCCAGTTTTATTAGAAAAATGGTTGCCTAATTCGGGGGATGTTATACAGGCAGTCAAAGAAGTGATGTATATAAAATAATAATAAACTATATTACAACCATTTAAATCCTTTTAGCACCATGTGTTAAAAGGATTTTGATGTGTAAAAGAGCCTATGAGATTTAAATTTTTTATACTATCAATTTTGTTAGGATTAACAGCAAATGCACAATTGATAGTGAAAGGAAAAGTAGTGGATGAGTTTGATAACCCAATGCCATTTGTGAATGTATTTATACAAGGAACAACAACTGGTACAACTACTGATGATGATGGAAGGTTTGCTTTTCGAACAAAAAAGAGAAAAGGAGTTTTAGAAATATCTTTTGTGGGCTTTCAAACGCAAACCATAACAATTACTCCTAAAACAAAATTTTTAAATATTGTTTTAAAAGAAGGTTCAGATATTTTAGATGAAGTAATATTAGTAACGAAACCTAAAAAGAGATTAAAGAAAAAGGAAAATCCTGCATACAAAATTTTAAAAGAAGTTTGGAAACGCAAACGAAAGAATGGTATAGATTTGGTAGATCATTACCAATTTAAAAAACATACTGCTATAGAAATTGGGCTGAATAACTTAGATACAGCGTTTATCAAACAAATCTTCAAAAAAGATTATAAAGAGACAATTAAAGAAGTAAAATACGATACTGATGGTATCAATTATTATATACCAATTTATATCAATGAACAAATTGCTAAAGTTTACGGTAATAATAAGAATAATGATGAGCGTGAAGATATTGAAGCTGAAAAGTCAGAAGGTTTAGGAGCTCAAGGTTTTGTGTTCGACCGTATGTCTAGGACATTTCAAAATGTAGATGTATTTAGAAATAATATCACTTTATTAAGAAAATCATTTGTTAGCCCATTATCTACGGATGGTTTTGCTACTTACGATTACGTTTTATATGATAGTGTTGTACAAAATAATACAAAGTTATATAACATATATTTCTTCCCAATTAGAGACCAAGATTTAGCATTTAAAGGTAATTTTTGGATTGCAGATAAAGCCTACACATTAAAAAAACTTCGTATGGAAGTTGTTAAAGGTGCCAACTTAAATTTTGTAAGAGGTTTAACGTTTGAAAAAGAATTCGAAGTACGAAATGATAGTATTTATATTCCAACAAAGAATGCTTACGAGGGAGATTTTACATTTTTAGATAAAAACGAAGCCAACAAAGGTTTAACAATTAAGAAAACAATCAACTATAGTGATTATGTTTTAGACAAACCTCTAGCTGATGATTTTTATAAAGGTCAAATTCAAAAGATAAGACCAGATCAATATTTCCGTTCGGATGAATATTGGGCAAAACAAGATATTGAAGATAATCAAGATACATATAAACTAATAAGTTCAGTAAAAGGAAAAAAACAAATAAAACGACTAACAGGTTTTATCAATACCATTTCTAGTGGTTTCGTTAATTTACCTTTTCTAAATATGCAAGTTGGTCCGTTTTGGACAGCCTTTGCTAGCAATGAAGTGGAAGGTTTTAGAACTCGATTAGGTTTTAGAACTTTTAATACTAAAGATGATCGATTTAGATTATCTGGTCATTTAGCGTACGGATTTAAAGATAAAGGACTAAAATACGGTTTAGAAGCACAATATTTATTGTCTTACGAACCAAGAATTTCTACTAGTGTTGCTTATCAGAATGATATCGAACAGTTAGGGAGTGCTTTGTTAAATACTACTCAATTGTTAGGAAGAACTTTTGGATCTACTGCACTTTTCTCAAGAGGAAATAACTTTTTCTTGTCTAAAGTAGAAAAGTATGCGTCTAATTTTGATTATGCTGTACATAATAACTTTCATATTGGATTTAACTTTTCTCATTCACGTATACAGTCTGCTAGTCCTGAAAACTTTTCTGCTAGTTATTTAGATGATTTAGGAAATTTACAATCTAAAGTAGTAGATGTGGCTTCTGATGTTTATTTAACTTTTACACCTGGTCGTTTTGTTTACGGTTTAGGAGTAGAACAACGTTTCGGAAGAAATGTTTTTCCGTCTATTGTGATAAACTACCGTCATGGATATAAAGGTTTCTTAAATGGAACACATGAGTATGATAAAATTCAGATAAAATATAATCAGCCAATTTTATTAGGAAAATTTGGTTTACTAGATACTACAATTGAAGGAGGAAAGGTTTTTGGAACTGTACCATCTTCTTTGTTAAATGCTGTACCAGCAAACCAATCTTTTTCACTAGTTCCAAATACGTTTTCATTGTTGAATTTTTATGATTTTGTAACCGATCAATATGTTTCAACACATTTTGAACATCATTTTAATGGGTTCATTTTAAATCGTATTCCATTATTAAGAAAATTGAAATTAAGAAGTTTAGCAACCTTTAGAGCTGCTTATGGATCAATTTCAGACGAAAATAGAGCTATAAATGATGGTTTACGCAACGCTAGCAACACAGAAAATATTCTTTATAATGCACCAAATCAAGTGTATTATGAATATGGTTTTGGTGTAGAGAATATTGGGTATGGAAACTTACGTTTTCTTAGAATTGACGCTATATGGAGAAGTAATTACACCCCACCTTCAAATAGTATTGCAGTACCTACTCCGAAGTTTGCAATTAGAATAGGGATACGTCCTGATTTATAAAAGATTATTTAACTTAAAAATAACTTCTAAAATCCGTGCACGAACTGCATTTTATATGTAGTTTTGCTTTCCGATTTTTAGAAACGAAATAAAAAATATGACAGCCAAAGAAAAACAAACTGTTGATGTATTAATTGAAATACCAAAAGGAAGTAGAAATAAATATGAATACGATTTCGATTTAAAGAAAATCCGTTTCGATAGAATGTTATTCTCTTCAATGATGTATCCAGGTGATTACGGTTTTATTCCTGAAACATTAGCTTTAGATGGAGATCCATTAGATGTTTTAGTTTTAGGAGCTGAGCCATGTTTTCCTATGTGTATGATGGAAGTTAGACCAATTGGTGTTTTCCACATGGCAGATGAGAAAGGTCCAGATGAAAAAATCGTTTGTGTGCCAATTTCTGACCCAATTTGGAACAAATACAAAGATATTTCTGATTTAAATCCTCATAGAAAAGAAGAAATCACACATTTCTTCCAGGTTTACAAAGACTTAGAAAGAAAGAAAGTAGATGTAGGTGGATGGGGAGATGCTGATGAAGCATATTCAATTTTAGATAAGTGTATCGAGCGTTACGAAAACAGCGAACACAAAGCAAATGGAGATTTTAAAGTATAATCTCAGTATTAAAAATATTTCAAAGCTTGTTACTTAGTAGCAAGCTTTTTTTTGTTTAGAGATTGATTTTGTTATATTTAAAGCAATAAACTAATCAATTAATTAAATATTATGGAATCAAACACAGTGTTTTTACCAGTCATCTTGGCTGTGGTAGGCTTGGTTTTTATGTTCATTAAAATGTCTTGGGTAAAAAAGCAAGAGGCAGGTGATGAAAAAATGAAATCAATATCAAAAAGTATAAAAGAAGGAGCTTTAGCATTTTTAAATGCAGAATATAAGCTCCTTTTAATTTTTTCGATAATAGCCTCAATAGCACTTTTTATCATATCTCAACTTGTTGACACAACACATTGGATTATAGTTGTAGCTTTTATTATTGGAGCCATTTTCTCAGCTTTAGCTGGTAACATTGGAATGCGTATAGCAACAGATGCAAATGCAAGAACAACAGAAGCAGCAAAAACAAGTTTACCAAAAGCATTACAAGTTTCTTTTGGTGGAGGAACTGTAATGGGGTTAGGAGTTGCAGGTTTAGCAGTTTTAGGGTTAAGTCTTTTCTTTTTCTTATTTGTAACTATGTTTGTCACAGGTGAAGGAAGTTTCTATAAGGAAATGACTGTTGCTTTAGAAGCCTTAGCTGGTTTTTCTTTAGGAGCTGAAAGTATTGCCTTATTCGCAAGAGTTGGTGGAGGTATCTACACTAAAGCAGCAGATGTTGGTGCCGATTTAGTAGGTAAGGTGGAAGCAGGTATTCCTGAAGATGATCCGAGAAATCCAGCGACAATTGCTGATAATGTGGGAGATAATGTTGGGGATGTTGCAGGAATGGGAGCAGATTTATTCGGAAGTTATGTAGCTACGGTTTTAGCAGCTATGGTTCTTGGAAACTATGTTGTTCGTGATATGTCTACAACTACTCAATTTACAGATGCTTTTAATGGAATGGGGCCAATTTTATTGCCATTAGTAATTGCGGGTGTTGGTATTATTGCTTCAATTATCGGGACTTTCTTAGTTAAAATTAAAGATAATTCAGCAAAAGAAGCTGAAGTTCAAAAAGCTTTAGATTTAGGAAATTGGACATCTATACTTATTACTTTAATTGCAAGTTGGTTCTTAATTCAATGGATGTTACCAGAAACATTAAAAATGAGTTTTTTCGGAGAAGGAATACAAGAAGTACCTTCTCGTCATGTATTTTATTCAGGAATGATTGGTTTAGCAGTAGGAGCTTTAATTTCTACAGTAACGGCATATTATACAAGTTTAGGTAAAAAGCCAGTCTTAGATATTGTTCAAAATAGTTCTACTGGAGCTGCAACTAATATTATTGCAGGATTAGCCGTAGGTATGAAATCTACATTTTTATCAGTTATTTTATTTGCTGCCGCAATTTATGGTTCTTATGCTTTAGCAGGTTTTTATGGAGTTGCTTTAGCAGCGTCTGCAATGATGGCGACAACAGCAATGCAATTAGCTATTGATGCTTTTGGTCCAATTGCTGATAACGCAGGTGGAGTTGCAGAAATGAGTGAATTAGAAGATCACGTGCGTGAACGTACAGATATTTTAGACTCTGTAGGAAATACAACTGCAGCAGTGGGTAAAGGTTTTGCAATTGCTTCTGCGGCATTGACTGCTTTAGCTTTATTCGCGGCTTACGTAACTTTCACAGGAATTGATGGGATTAATATTTTTAAAGCAGATGTTTTAGCTATGTTGTTTGTTGGAGGAATGATTCCAGTAATCTTTTCTGCTTTAGCAATGGAGTCTGTAGGAAAAGCAGCTATGGAAATGGTGCAAGAAGTTCGTCGTCAGTTTAAGGAAATTCCAGGGATTATGGAAGGAACTGGAACACCAGATTATGCGAAATGTGTTGATATTTCTACTAAAGCTGCTTTAAAAGAAATGATTTTACCTGGTTTAATTACAATTATTACACCGATTATTATTGGTCTTTTATTCAAAGCTGAAGCATTAGGTGGTTATATGGCTGGAGTTTGTGTTAGTGGTGTAATGTGGGCGATTTTCCAGAATAATGCTGGAGGAGCTTGGGATAATGCTAAAAAGTCTTTTGAAGCTGGCGTAGAAATTAATGGAGAAATGACTTTTAAAGGTTCTGATGCACATAAGGCAGCTGTGACTGGAGATACTGTTGGAGATCCGTTTAAAGATACTTCTGGACCGTCAATGAATATCTTAATTAAACTTACATGTTTAGTTGGTTTAGTTATTGCGCCAATTTTAGGAGGACATTCAGCTGAATCACATGCTTCAAATACGCAATTAATAAAAGAAGTTCAAGTTGAATCTGAATTGAAAGATAATGAGAAATCTGTAGCAACGATAACTACTACAGTTGTTAAAGATGGAAAGAAAGAGTCTAAAGTGATAAAAGTTGAAGGTACAAAAGAAGAAGTAGCTCAAGCGATAAAGAAAGTACAAGAATAGATTATCCTCTTATATCCAATTTAAATAGTTTCATAAAAGCCATTGCATATGCAGTGGCTTTTTATATAGAGATTTTTGTTGAGTTTTTAATAGCGCCAATTGTAAAGGAACTTTGTGTGCTACCAATATATTTTATTGAAGTGAGTTTGTTTACCATAAACTCACGATATTCTTCCATGTCTTTTACATATATTTTCAAAATGTAATCGTAATCACCACTAATATGAAAGCATTCTGCAACTTCATCTAATTTTAATATCTCGCTTTCAAAAATTGATAGGTATTCTCTAGAGTGTTGAATCAGTTTTACTTGACAAAAAACTAAGAATGATTTATCTATTTTCTTAGGATCAATTCTAGCTACGTAGTTTGTTATAATTCCTTCCTTTTCTAGTTTTTTTATTCTTTCATAAACAGCAGTTACAGATAAGTTAAGTAGTAGAGAAAGTTGTTTGTTTGTTCGCTTACTATCTTCTTGTAAAAGGTTAATTAGTTTATTGTCAATATGATCTAATTTCATTTTGAAAAAATTTCAGTAAAGTTAATTGATTTAGTTTTAATTTAGTTTTTTTTACATTTAAAATTGTTTTTTATAGTTTTTAAAACTGTATTTTATCTAAAGTGTTGAATAATATTTAGTTTTTATTTTGTTTTGAGGAAACAAATACTAGTTCTAATGAAATTTAAGCCAGCTAATAAGATTCAAGATTTACAGTACTTCGGAGAATTTGGAGGTGTAAATCCATCGATTTCAGATTCATCAACATATACATTCCTTTCAGCAAAAACAATGTTCGATACATTCGAAGGAAATGCAGACGGATGTTATTTATATTCTAGACATTCATCACCTTCAAATTTATATTTAGGTGAAGCATTAGCAGAAATGGAAGGAACTGAAACTGCTACTGTAACGGCCTCAGGAATGGGAGCAATCACACCAGTTTTATTACAATTATGTAGTTCAGGAGATCATATCGTGTCAAGTAGAACTATTTACGGTGGAACGTATGCTTTTTTAAAGAATTTTACACCAAAATTTAATATCCAAACAACATTTGTAGATACTACGAAGTTAGCTGTTGTTGAAGCTGCAATTACAGAAAACACCAAAGTTTTATACTGTGAAACTGTAAGTAATCCATTATTAGAAGTTGCAGATATCGAAGGTTTAGCTGTTTTAGCTAAAAAATATAATTTAAAGTTAGTAGTAGATAATACATTCTCACCATTATCAGTATCTCCAGCACAATTAGGTGCAGATGTTGTAATTCATAGTTTAACTAAATTCATTAATGGATCTTCAGATACTGTTGGAGGAGTAATTTGTGGAACACAAGAATTTATCGATAATCTGAGAAATGTTAATGATGGCGCTTGCATGTTACTTGGACCTACTATGGATAGTTTAAGAGCAGCTTCTGTATTAAAGAATTTGAGGACATTACATATCCGTATGAAGCAACACAGTAAAAATGCAATGTATTTAGCAAATAAGTTTGAAGCAGACGGAATAAAAACAGTATATCCAGGTTTAGAGTCTCATCCTTCACACGAATTATTTTCTTCTATGTTAAATGAGGAGTATGGTTACGGAGGGATGCTCACTATTGATGTTGGATCTTTAGATAAAGCAAATGAGCTAATGGAATTAATGCAACACAAAAACTTAGGATACTTAGCTGTTAGTTTAGGTTTTTATAAAACATTATTCTCTGCTCCTGGAACTTCAACATCTTCGGAAATTCCAGAAGATGAACAAGCAGAAATGGGCTTAACAGACGGATTAATTCGTTTCTCTATCGGTTTAGATAACGATATTGAAAGAACTTATCAAATCATGAGTGAGTGTATGAGAGAAGTAGGAATTTTAGAATTAGTTTCCTAAAACTCTATTCCAAAACTTTTGTAAATCTTCCTTAGTAGGAGTTTTATCATATAATGGCATTGCTTCCCAGCGATTGCCATTTTTTTTGATCTCAAAACTAAAAACAGATGAGTTTTTGTCTTCAGGATTTAATAATGGGTAACGTAAATCATTATATTGAATTCGATTATTATCGATTTGTTGAAGATTATAAAAATCATTACTAAACCAAGATAATTTCTTTAAATCAGCATTTTGTTTCATGGGTAAAAGCTCATGATTTTTAGGTAAACTAATAAAACTATTTTTTGGTTTTTGTGAGTCAAAATGAGAATAAAAGCTCACTTTATAGTCCTCTTTAGTTTCTACAATAGCGTACCAAAGTATATTGTTGAAAATTGTTGGTTGGGCCGAATATCTTTCATATTCAATTTTAGATTCAGAAAGCGCATTTTTAAAAACACGATCAATGTATATTTTATTTCCGATAGTAAATAGCAGATAAGCAGAACTCAAGTACACGCCAGATTTTAACCAAAAACTACGTTTACTACTTGTTCTCTTAAAGAACATTAAAATGATTAAAGAAATTAAAAATGGAATTGTGTATATCGGGTCAACAACAGCAATTGTATTAAAAGCTACACGATAATCCGAAAAAGGTAGAAATAGTTGTGTGCCATAAGGTGTAAAACTATCTAAAAGAGGATGAGTAAAAATCGATAAAAAAAATAGCCAAATCCAATCTCTAGAGGTTGTTGTTCCAATTCTCTTTTTGGTATTATATAATTTGAAAGTTCCTTGCCCAAATACATAAGCACCTAAAAAAGCAAATACAATAGAATGCATAAACCCTCTGTGAAAAATAAGCTCGTCAATTGAATTTGAATAGAATAAACTTCCCACAAAAACATCTAAATCAGGAATTGTACCTCCAATAGCACCAAATAATAAAGCTTTATTTCCAATCTTTTTACCAAGTGCAATTTCACCACATGCAGCACCTAAAACTATTTGAGTTAATGAATCCATATAAAGGCAAAAGTAGCAAACGGTTTCCACTTGCGTAAGTCTTAACAAAATCGTAACATTACACAACCAAAAAAATCGATCAATGCAAGAAAACCAGAACAATTCTGAAATTAAAATTGAAGATCAAAAAATCCAAAAAAATCCGAATCTATCTATTTTAGAAGCTTTAATTCCAGTAATTGCACTTATTGGTATGTTAGCCTACAATGTTTATGTATTTGGAGACGATGCATTAAGTGGAAGTAATCAATTTATTCTTCTTTTAGGTGGAGCTGTAGCTGCTTTAGTCGGATTTAAAAATAAGGTTAGTTTTCAATTAATGATGGATGAAGTTGCAGAGAATTTAAAATCAACTTCTAGTGCAATTTTAGTTTTGTTAATGGTTGGAGCTTTAGCAGGAACTTGGTTAATCAGTGGGGTAATACCTTCCATGATTTATTATGGATTACAAATTTTAAATCCTACAATATTTTTAGTAGCATGTTTAATTATATGTGCGGTAATATCTGTAGCGACAGGTAGTTCATGGACTACTGCTGCTACTGTAGGAATTGCTTTAATTGGTATTGGAGATGCACTTGGTATTTCTTTAGGAATGACAGCAGGAGCTGTATTGTCTGGAGCATATTTTGGAGATAAAATGTCGCCAATGTCAGATACAACAAATTTAGCCCCTGCAATGGCAGGGACAGATCTGTTTACGCATATTAAATACATGACTTATACAACAATTCCTACTTTTGTGGTAACATTTGTGTTTTTTCTAATTTTAGGATTTACACAATCAACAACAGGAAATGCAGATACGGCGCAAATGTTAAAAGATATAGATAAAGCTTTTAATATTTCTCCAATATTATTTATTGTTCCTGTAGCGGTTGTAATATTAATAATCAAAAAAACGCCACCATTAATAGCATTACTAGGAGGAACACTTTTAGGCGGTGTTTTTGCTTTAATTTTTCAACCAGATGTTGTAGCTCAAGTAGCAGGTGTGGATCCAAAAGATTTAGGTTTTAATTCAGCATATAAAGGAGTTATGAAAGCAATCACTGTTGATACTTCTGTTGCCACTGATAACGAAGTGTTAAAAGATTTGTTTACAGCTGGAGGAATGAAGAAAATGATGGGAACTATCTGGTTAGTTATTTGTGCAATGGTTTTTGGAGGGATAATGGATGCAATTGGAGCTTTAGCTAAGATTAGTAGTTTTATGTTAAGCTTATTTGATAGCGTTTTTGGCTTATTTGCAAGTACAGTAGCAACTTGTATTGGTTTAAATATAACAGCATCAGATCAATATTTAGCATTAGTTGTTCCTGGTAAAATGTATGCCAAGGCTTATAAAGATAAAGGTTTAGCTCCTGAAAACTTGAGTAGAACCCTAGAAGATAGCGGAACAGTAACTTCGGTGTTAATTCCATGGAATACATGTGGAGCATACCATTCTGGAGTTTTAGGCGTACCAGTTGTAGATTATGCCTTTTATGCAATGTTTAATTGGTTAAGCCCTTTTATGACACTAATTTTCGCGGCATTTAGAATCAAAATAAGACAGATTACATCTAAATAAAATTATCAAGTTCTTTTTCATAATTTGTATATTTAAATTAATAACCTATTAAATATCAAATGATGAAAAAACAGATTTTAAATTTAGGAACTAAATTAGAAAAAGATCAATTAAAGAATTTTAATGGAGGACTTTCTCGGGTAGAATTTTGTAGAGAAGTTTGCTCTCGAAATAGATATTATCCAGATCATTATTATGTTAGATGTGGATGTGCGTAAGCAAAAGAAATAAAAGCGCCTTATTGAGAAATAAGGCGCTTTTATTATATATTGTTTCAGTTGTTTTATATAAACCAATTCCAAACCAACCCAAAACGTATAGACATATCTCTATATGGATAATTAGGAGCTGAGAAGTAATTTCTTGTTGATAAAAAGCTAGATGTTATGTTATCTATTTTAAAGAAAATACGAGTTCTTTTTACACGTGCATTAAAAAATACATCTACAGATGGAAACCCTATTTCTGTATCGTTTTGAACTGTAAATTCATTTACTATAGGATTGAAAGCATTTGCTTTATACTTTGTGAAAAAATTAAAAGTTCCTCCAATTTGTACTAAAATAGGTTTGCCTCTAAACCATTCGCCAGTATAATATAAAGTGTTTCTAGTAACAAATTCAGGAACTCTAAACACAGCATTTCCACTAGAAACATTTTGATACATTAATGTATTATCGAAAGCAAAATTTTTAAAGAATTTAAACTCTTTACTAACTTTTACTTTTAAGTATGTTATAGATTCGTCAAATTGTTTTGGAGTATTATCAGAATCAAAGTAAACATAATCTTCAATGTTAGTGAAGTCTAAGCTTGCATTTCCCCATTTAGAATTAAAAGAAAAGCCAATATTTCTAGTGTCTATATTTGTAAAGTTATTATCCCAATTATAATCATTATATACACTTTGAAATAGTAAAGTGTTAAATCTTGGAGCTTTCGAGGTGAGTAATAAACTTCCTTTAACAGTAAAAAGACTATCTTTTTTGTACATCGCTTCTCCACTAAAATGGTTTCCTGCTAAATAACCACTTCCAGGAGTTAAATTTGCACTTGCATTTACTTTAAAGTTTTTAATACGACCGTTCCAATCTGCTCCTAACGAAATAGCATTTCCCTTTAATCTACTTCTATTTACAAGTATATTACCGTTATGTATTGTATCATAACCATAGTTTACTGTTGTGTAATTTGCTTTCACTTTAAATTTACCAAGAATATATTTTGAGTTAAATTCTAAGTAACCCTGATTATTGATTAAGTTGTAATCTACTCGCTCATCAATACCACCAGAACTTTTACTTGCATCACCAAAAAAGTCTGTATCTAAAGACGACTGTCCAAACCTATATTCTTTAGATTCATAATGTAAGATATGACCAACTTTTAAATTTGTAAAGTTTTTAGTGTTGGTAGTATCTTTACTTGAAAATAATTTAAAATTATGATCTGCATACACCCGAATTCCTTCTAGGTTACTTTCAGAATCAGTTAAATTAACATCTAAACGACCTCTATCTTCAAAATTTGGATCATTAGTTAAAAAGTTCTCTAATGCTTGTGTGGTAAGTCCACCATTTTCTTGATTTACAAAATCTTGAGTTGTGACTTGTGCACGTATACGATATTGATCTTTTGGAGTGCTATAAGTTAATGTAGATCTAAAATTACCCGAACTAGAAAGTGAGCGTCTATATTGTCCTAAAGAACGTAATCCTCGGTAAGCAAAACTTAAGTTGAAACGTTTAGAAAGATTAAATGTAAATAAAGCGTCTAAAACCTGACCTTGTTCTTGTCCAGTTCGATACATAATTACTGTTGTAGGTGTAGGAACACGATAGTAATCGATATCCTCTATTTGCATGTAATTAAATTGTTTTCCAGTAAAACCAATGTCAGGAAATTGAGAAATGTTTCTAAAATTATATCCTAAATTGTTAAATGTTTGACCTTGATTTTGAAAAGCAAGTAATTCAAAATTATCTTTCCTTCTAAAGTTAAACTTGTAATCTTTTCTAATAGTTAGAGTAGTGTCTATATAACTTGTATCTTTTTTAAAACTAATAATTTTATAGTCAGTAAATTTAGTTTTACCACTAAGTTTTACATTAATTTCATCATTCGAAATTGTATCTAACCTATTAATACCTTGATTAAATCCACCAACACCACTTCCTAACGATCTTATCTGAGCATTTATAGTAAAAGAGCTAATAACGAAAAGAATACCAATGATATATTTCATAAGGGCAAATGTAAAATAATAAAACGAAAATTTATGTGAATAATATCTTTGAAAACTGTTAATTTGTTTTATGTTACAAATGAATTTTAGCGGTTTTGTTTTAGAAGCAGGAACAGATGAAGCAGGAAGAGGTTGTTTAGCAGGCCCTGTTGTAGCAGCTGCGGTTATTTTACCAGAGGATTTTCATCATGAATTATTAAATGATTCAAAACAAATCTCTGAGAAAAAGAGAAACATTTTACGGCCTTTTATCGAAGAAAATGCAACTGCTTATGCTGTTTGTTTTATAGATAACGAAGAGGTTGACGAGTTAAATGTTCTACAATCTTCCATCGTTGGAATGCATCGATCATTGGATAAGTTAAAGACCCAGCCTGAATTTATTATTATCGACGGAAATAAATTTAAACCGTATAAAGAAATTCCTCATGAAACAATTGTAAAAGGAGACGCAAAATTTATGAGTATAGCAGCCGCTTCTGTGTTAGCAAAAACATATAGAGACGATTTTATGGAGAAAATTCATAAAGAGTTTCCTGAATATAATTGGAAAAAAAATAAAGGGTATCCAACTAAAGAACATCGAGAAGCTATAAGGAAGTTCGGTGCTACACCATATCATCGAAAGTCATTTCGCTTATTACCAGAGCAATTGAAAATTGATTTTGAAAGGTAACTTTTTGTTAACTTTAAATACGTACAGTAATTACTTATAGCGATTAATTTTACAGTGCAATTAGCCCGTAGGTTAATCCCCTTTTCCCTCAAAAAGTGCGATGAATGTATAAGTTCAATCGCACTTTTTTGTTGTTATTTAGATTTTACACCAATAAAATTGTCTGATTTCAGTTTAAATAACACATTAAAAGTGGTTAAACTTCCATAGATTCTTGTAATGTATTGTTGTAAATCAATTTTATCTTGATCATCAAGTGTTTTACTCGAATTAATTTTTTGTTCCATCACACGAATTCTATCACGTACCATCACAATTTTATGAAAGAAAGTATCGATAGGGATTTCTTTTGAAGCTAAATTCGTGTCAGCAGGTTCAATTATAAGTTTTCCTCCTTTAAATTTATCTGCAATAGGCACAACTTCAGAAACATCACTCCATTTTTTTAAAATATTTCGAAGTGTACTTTCTACTTCGTAAAAGCTTATTGTATCTACTTCATCTTCTACGGCTTCAATAATTTCAATTTCTGTATCTAAGTCAATTGTTTCTAATCCGTTTTCTTGAAAAGTAACCCAATAATGTTTGCTATCTACATTAGTAACAACACCAAAACCGTATTCAGAATGATTAATTCTAGATCCAATTCCTAATAATTTCATATATCAACTATTTTAAACGACACTAAAATACGTATTTTTGTGACCTAATTTTTTGAAAAATGATTAAAAGAACTCGTGCAGAACTAACAAAGTGTATTATCCACAAGGTGGCTAATAAGTATAATAGTGGTAAAAATTCATTATCAGAGAGTTTAGTTCGTTTTGATGAAGAAAGCTATGAATTATTAATGCCATTTTTATTGAAACCATTTGGTACAGTAACACAGAGTTACCGTTTTAATCATCATGCAGATGTACGATTAAATGAAATTAATAACTATGCTTCAAAGATTTTCGAAGATGAAGAAACTTTTATCGAGCATTCAAAAAATATAGTTAATCATTTGTATGAACAGTCAAATTCAGCCCAAATTAAAACAGGAGATGTTTTAGTAGTGTTATTTGAAGGACTAGAATATAAAGATGTTTTAACAGAAGCTGTTGGAGTTTTTAAAATTGAAAATAAAGTTGATTTCTTTCAAACATATTTAGATGATGATAGTTTTGATGTTGTTGTTCAGAAAGGAATTTCTACTAAAAAATTAGATAAAGGTTGTTTAATCTTAAATTCTTCGGATACTGAAGGAACTGTGGTATTATCTGTAGATAATAATAATTACGATGCACAATATTGGATCAAGAATTTCTTGAATGTGAAGTATGCTGATGATAGAAATTTACATACTCAACATTATTTAGAGTTGTGTAGAGATTTTTCTGAAGAGATTATTAAGCCTGAGTATGGTAAGCACGAACAAGGAAACTTTTTAGCAAATACAGTTGATTATTTTAAAGAGCATGAAAGTGTAGATTATCATACATTTAAAGACGAGATTTTTGAAGATGATAAACATAAAGATATGTTTGAAGATTACAAAAAGCATTTTGAGAAATTAAATGATGTATTAGTAAGAAATAATTTCGAAGTCTCTGATATTGTATTAAAGAAAGAAAAAGGAAAACTTAAAACGGAAATAAAGCTAGATACAAATATTCAAATCAAAATAGATATTGATGCACCAGATGCTGCTTCAGAATATTTAGAAAGAGGTTTTGATGAAGAAAAGAAAATGAAGTTTTATAAAGTGTATTACAACGCGGAGAAATAAATAAAAAGCAGCTATTAAAGCTGCTTTTTTTATGAGTTATATTCTTTTATTTCATTTTCTAATTCTGCTTTTAAAGTATTTAATTTGCGTAATTTTTTATTGTTTTGGTATTTTGAGTTAAAATGAAATAATAAACAAAAAATAGTGTATACTAAACCACAAATTATTACCAATGTGATGTAATTGTAATCTCCTTTTTCTAAAAGAGACTCTTTTCTTCTATGTAAAGCGTCACTTCCGCTGTATGTTGGAGCCCAGAAAGAAAATACGATCCCTAAAATAATTACTTTCCATAAGTGTTTTAATATAAAGTTCTGTTCTCTTTTTATGTTTTCAATTTTATAAATTGTTGCTTGTAAGTGTTTTTCTTTTTGCTGCTTGGACATTTTATAATTTTTTTACATATTTAGTCACGATGACAATATTTTGTCCGTCAACTTTTCCTTCAATATATTCTGCATTTTCAGCATCCAAAGAAATTCTTCTAACAGCTGTACCTTGTTTGCAAACCATACTAGATCCTTTAACTTTTAAATCTTTAATTAATACTACAGAATCTCCAGCTTGTAAAATGGCTCCATTACTATCTCTATGAATTACCTTTTCACTTTCATCTAAATGTTCACCAGTTGCTTCGGCAAAACGAAGCTCATCAGCTTCTAAATACATCATGTCAAGTAAATCTTGAGGCCAACCTTCTTTTTTTAAACGATTCAACATTCTCCAAGCAACAACTTTAACAGGAGTAAATTCGCTCCACATGCTATCATTTAAACAACGCCAATGATTTGGATTAGTTGTTTCTGGATTATTAATTTGAGATATGCAGTGTGAACAAGCTAAAATGCTTCCATCTACACCTCCAGTAGAAATTGGTGGAACTTCGTAAATATTTAAATCAGTTGTAGCTGCACATAATTCACATTTATGTCCGCTTCTTTCTTGTAATTCTTGTAATAAACTCATTGGTTCGCTTTAGGTTTGCGAAAGTATATATTTTTTCAATTATCAATTATCAATTATCAATTATCAATTATCAATTATCAATTATCAATTATCAATTATGATAAAGTTGTGTCTAAATGAAATCGTATTATCCAAACTTTTGAAATAATACACACAAAATCAATTCAACAATAGGTTTTCAATATAAAAATGAACCTAACACGAAGTATCGGCAATAATCTTCCATTCGCCTTTTATTCGTTTAAAGATGATCATAAAAATACCATTTGCATTTCCAACTTCTCTAGTAAGGTGATATTCTCCCATAACATAATAACTATTACTTTCAATTTTAGAAATCGCTCTAATTTTGAATTTTAGTTTACCCGAATCTTCAGCATATGGATAACTTTTCTTATAATTTTCTAGTGTTTTTTTCCATCCATAAGTCACACCATTTTTACCTTGAAATTTTAAAGAATCCGATTTCCAATATCCTAACATAAAACAATCTAAATCATGTCTCGACCAATCTGATTCTTGATGTTTCATAAGTGTGATTATTTCTTTTTTATCTTGTTCTTCATTTGAAGTAGCACAAGAATAAATAATTACGATAAAGATGAGTAGTAGTTTTTTCATGATAAAAAAATTAGACTCTTAAGATATAACCTTTTTTTAAAATCGTATTATTGATAAAAATAATAGCATGACATTAGAAAGTAAACGGTTAATTATTAAAGAAGCTGAAGTTGGTGAAGCCGCTTTTTATTTTGAATTATTTAACGATCCTGATTGGATTAAATATATTCATGATAAAGGGTTGAAATCTGTTGAAGAAACTGCTATATACTTGAAAGATATTTTAGCAAAGAATGCTAAGCTAAACGGATTAGGTTTCTTTTCGGTATTATTGAAAGAAACAAATGAGTTTATAGGAATGTCTTCAGCTATTCAGCGTGAAAAGTTAGATTTTGTTGATGTAGGTTACGGATTTTTACCTAAAGCAAGAGGAAAAGGATATGCGAGTGAAGCTACTTTGTTAATGATAGACTATATAAAGAAAAAGTTTCAACAAGAAAAAGTACTAGCTTTTACAGCTCCAGAGAATGAAAAATCACAACAATTATTGAAGAGATTAGGCTTTGAATATGTTGGATTAGAAACTGTTTTTGAAGGAGAGAAAGATTGTGTTTATGAATTTACTTTTTGATTATGAAAATTGAACGTTTACATCATATAGCTATTATTTGTTCCGATTATGAAGTGTCTAAGTATTTTTACACAGAAGTATTAGGTTTTACAGTTCAGCAAGAAATATATAGAGAAGAACGAAAATCATATAAATTAGATTTAGCTTTAGATAGTACATATTTGATAGAGTTATTTTCTTTTCCAGATCCTCCAAGTCGACCTTCGTTTCCTGAAGCAACCGGACTTCGTCATATTGCATTTGCAGTGAAAGATTTAGAAAATTGGAAGTTGTATTTAGAAAATAAAAACATACATGTACAAGATATAAGAGTAGATGAGTTTACAGGAAAACGTTTCCTCTTCTTTAATGATCCTGATCATTTACCTATTGAATTGTATGAAATTTAAATAAAAAAGAACTATGAAAATAACTAGGAATTTTATTCTTGGAGCAATAACGTCATGTGTTTTATTGTTCTTAATTTTTTGGATGGTACAAATACAGTCGGATCAAAATACTCTAAGTATCTATAAAGAAAAGAAAGAAGATGTAATTCCGATTTCTTTAAAGTTATCTATTGAAAGAGGAAAGAAATTGTTTATAGAAGAAGATTGTTATAGTTGTCATAAACCAGATAAAAAAGATGGTTTTTTTCGCGTGGTTATTGATAGAGTTTCAAAGGAATGGCTGTATAAATTTATTAGAGATGAAAAAAGTTTAATAGAAGATAAAGATTCGGTAGTATTGTATTTGAGACAACGATTTAATCAGTCCAATGGAAAGCATGACAAAAAACATTTAACTAATGATCAGTTAAATGATATTTTAAATTACTTAAATAGTTTTTAACTATAACTACTCAGTTAAATACAAATCAATAAGTCCTTCTGGAGTTTCTACTGCTATAGTTTTATTTTCGCGATCTACCTTAATAATAAAATCGTCAATCATTGGAATAAATATTTCTATTCCATCTCTATCAATTTCAAATAAAGGCTGTGCAGCTGAATCATTAATACTTGTAATTGTTCCAACGTCACCGAAATTTTTATCGGTAATAGTAAAACCAATCACTTCATGATAATAAAATTTATTTCCAGTAAGTTTTGGAAGTAAAGTTAGAGGTAAATAAATCCCAGCTTTCATAATCGCATCAGCATCAGCTTCAGAATCCACATCTTCAAATTTTACACGAAACATCGTACTTTTACTTAAAGATGATTTTTCTATAAAAAAAGGAACCAGATTATTGCCTAATTCGACAAAAACTGATTCCAAATTTTTATAAAGATGAGGTTCATCAGTATCTAACTTAATAATTACCTCGCCTTTAAAACTGTGTTTTTTAACGATTCTACCAAGATAAAAACAATCTTTAGTTTGCATTATCGTTATACTTTTTTACTCTTCGCTATCTCCACCTTCTTCAGTAGCAGCATCTTCGCTATCTACTACAGGAGCTTTTGCAGCAATACGAGCTTCGTTAACAGCTTTTTCAGCTTCTAAAGCTTTCGCTTTAGCATCTTCTTTAGCTTTTGCTAAACCATCAACTTTACCAGCTACTTTACTAGCTTTTTCTTCTAACCATGCAGTAAACTTAGCTTCAGCTTGCTCTTCTGTTAAAGCACCTTTTCTAACACCTCCAGCTAAATGATGCTTTAATAAAGCACCTTTATAAGATAATAAAGCTCTTGCAGTATCAGTAGGTTGAGCACCATTTTCTAACCACTTTACAGATGCATCTACATCTAAATTGATTGTAGCAGGGTTAGTGTTAGGGTTGTACGTTCCAAGTTTTTCTAAGAAACGACCGTCTCTTTTTGCTCTTGAGTCTGCAGCAACTACCCAATAAAATGGTTTTCCTTTTTTACCGTGTCTTTGTAAACGAATTTTTACAGGCATACTTGTTAAATTTTAAGGTTCACGACCTTGATTATTAATCTATTAATTTTTTAAACTCGAAAATATTTCGAATTTTGAGTGTGCAAATTTATAAAACTTATTTGAATAAAATGCTCATTCACAGTTTTATTTACACAAAAAAGCACCTGAAAAACCAGGTGCTTTTTAAAAATTAAATGTTGTTATATATTAAATTACTCTAACACTTACAGCGTTTAATCCTTTTTTTCCTTCTTTAAGTTCGAACTCTACTTCATCACCCTGTCTGATATCATCTATTAGTCCTGAGATATGTACAAAATACTCTGTTCCTGAATTTGACTCTGTAATAAATCCAAAACCTTTAGATTCATTAAAGAACTTTACCGTTCCTTGTTTCATTATAAAAAAATGTATTAAATATTAAAGCTGCAATTTAAGATTTAATTCTCAGTAAATCAGAGTTTTTTTTGACTTTATTTTTTAACTATCTTACAATAAGCGTTTTTGGTTTTCAAAAAAGGAATCGGCTTGTAATTTCATTAGGTTTTGAGCCATTTTTTGCTTGTAATTATAAAGTTCTTCTTCCGATTTTAAATCGTTATAAATTTCAGTATTGATATGTGTATCAGTATCCATTATTTTTTCTCTCTGATCTATCTGTTGTTGAATCCAAGTTCTTATCTTAGAAGTTCTATTTTCTAATTTATAATCATATTCACTTTTACTACTGATAAGTTTTGTGAAAATTGGAGATGTTTCTATAGCTAAAAACAATAAGAAAATAAATAAAGAAGGCATCCATGGAAGTTGATCTAAAGCATTTATTCGAGCCATTAACCCGTCATAATTAGCAATAATTGGTTGAGAATTTGTTTCCGAATCTTTTTGTTGTTGAATTAAAGAAGCGATTTCTGATTCTTTAGCGTTGATTTTTTCTTGGTTATTCTTTTTCAATTCAGAAAGTTGTGCCAATGAAGCATCATGTTTTTCTCTTTTTTCTTTATAAACAGGACCTTTACCTTTTAGTTTGGTTCCTTTTCTTCCTTCTGCTTCTGCTATATATGTTTCGTAAAGTTGATTGGTTTCTTGTTCTTTTAAATTAATTTCTTCTTTTAAATCTGAAATTTCAGTTTGAAGCTTTGTTATTTCAGGAGTAAACTGTGCCGCAATTTGATTTTTATTATCTAAGGTCATTTGATTCTTTTCTGTCAATAATACCTGATTAATTTCTTTTTCAAAAATCTTTAATTCCAGAGGTTTAGAAATCACTACTGCGATTATTACAGCTAATAAAAGTCTAGGGAAAGCTTGTGCAAATTCTTTAAGAAAACTATCTTTTTTTCTGAGTGTAGAAACTATGTATCTGTCTAAATTAAAGATGAGTAATCCCCAAACAATACCAAAGAATACAGCAGTATACATATTGTTAAATACGGTATATAAAGCATAACTACTAGCTATTGTAGCCATTAAGGCAGTGAAAAAAACTGTAGCTCCAATACCAGCATATTTATTTTGTTCACCATTAGAGCAATTTTGTATCAGATCGAGATCTACACCTGAACATAAAAGAAAGAAACGTTTCATACTATTAATAACGACCTAGCTTGGTGTTTGTTACAAAAAAAAGCCTCTTTTAAGAGGCTTTTAACTATTATTTGATATTATCTGAATTTAGTAATTTCGTTAGTTTGTCTTCACTTTTGGTTAAATACATGTTTAATACACTTTTTTCTCTATTTGCATAAGCTCCTCCGATGAAGTACTCTTTTTTGTTCTTTGCTAAATCATAGTACTTATTTTTTGAAATTTTTTTCTCTTCCAAGAAATAATTAGTTAAAACATTATTATTAATGTTTTCTGGAGTCTCTTTTTCTAGAATAACTTTTTTCGTTTCTTTTTTTTCATTTTTGTATATAGTCGGATAAACTACTTCTTTAGAAACTTGCCAAGTCTTGTTACTCGTTTTATGTTTTGGTGGTGTAGGAATATCATTTTTTTCTCCTTTTTTAACTTTAGGATATGTTCTTTTTGGAGGAGGAGGAATATTGGTAGAATCACCTTTTCTAACTACTGCGCCGTGAGGTGATAAACTGTTTTCTGGTGTAATTAATTCTCCAGATTCAGTTACTTCTTGTCCGAAGCGGTTGTAGTACGTTGTTCCATTTTCATTTTTTATAAAATAAAGTGTTTCTCCATTTTGATCATAGAATCCCTTTTCTTTTTCAGCCTTAGGTTTTGGTGGCGGTGGAATATTTGTTTGACCTCCTTTTTTTACAGTTGGATAATTTTTTGTATTTCTTTTAGTAATTAAATAGAATTGATACGGCTGAGGAAATCTTTTATTTCTAGCGTTTTTATAAATGAAACTTTTAGAATAATGTTTAAAATCAGAAGGTTTATAATTTTTTAATACTGAGTTTTTAGCAACTTTCCCATCGATCCAAATAGCGTATTTCTTAGTGTTTTGTAATTCTTTTAGCAATTTAGCATTTACTTTCTTTTTAGAAATTTTCCTCGGTGGAGGAGGAGGTGGTAACATTTTTCTCTCTTCTGGTGTTAACTCTGAAAATTTTTTAGTTATTCGTTTTCCTTCTTTAGTTGAGTAGGTAAGTGTCTTCTTTTTTTGATTTACAATTCGTTTTTTTGGAATAGAATCTTTGTCTTTCCAGATTTTTATAGCTTCTCCATTAGGAAGTTTACGATATAATGTATCTTTTTCTTGCACTGGGAATTCAAGATTAAGATCATCAATTTTTTTTAATTCTTTTTCTAAATGTTTTTGAACTGAAGCTTCATCATAAGGAATAATTCCGTTCTGATTTAGGTATTGTTTTTTACCGTTAAGCAGTGGGAATTTAAGATTTATCCAAGCAGTGTTTTTCAATCCAGAAAATGTAATATCATTCTCAGTTGCTTTTATAGAAAACGCATATTCACTTCCGGATACGCGGTTTTTATTTGTAAAACCGAAATCGGTAATAATATGTTCTTCATTTAAAGGTATAGCTAGTTTAGCCCATCTTTCACAGTTATAACATTTTAGTTTAATTTCATTACCATTTTTTTCAACGGATGCAAGGAAAAGTTCTGAGTTTGCTTTTTCTTTAGTCTCAATTTCAGCTGGATTGTTATAAGCTTCAGCCCGTTCAGCAAGTGAAAATAAAAGTCCGCATAGCAATGGAATAACACTCATCTTTTTTAGCAAAATTGCTTTGCCAGATTTTTGTTTAGTCATCATAAGTAATCTTTTTTTAGTTAAAATAAAATTCAAATTACTGGCCAAGTAATATTTTTTTGAATCAGAACTTCTCTTTAATAAAAGCTCTTGATATGTAATAGTATTGTTGTAAGTATCGATAACAGATGCGTCTGCTAAAAACTCATGATTTAATCTTATGGCTTTTTTTAGGTAAATAAAAAGCGGATTAAACCAAAAAATAGCATGCAAAAGTTCTATGAGAATAATATCGAAAGTATGATGTTGTGTAACATGAGTAAGCTCATGCGTAAAAAGTTCTTTTTCTATAGTTTTATTATGGTATTCGTTTTTATTAATGAAAATGTAATTCCAAAAAGTATGCGGAGCTATTTCATCTTCAACCAAAACAAGTTTAGCATTATAAAAGCTAATAATTTCGTTGTTTTTAATTCGGCTAAAAATATTATAAAGATTCTTTGAGAATCGAAATAGCAAAACACCAACTATAATAATATATATTGTTTGAAAAAGTAAAGTGAAATCAAAGTAATTAGTTTCTGTATCAATTTTACTTGTGGTAGCACTAACTGATTCTTCGAATGTTTGAGGAATTAGAAGTTCAGCAGTTAATGTAGGTTCTATATAAATTGTATACTCAGGAACCAGAAAAGAAAACAATAAACCTCCAATTAAAAAGAAACGATTGAAGTTGTGCATCTTTTCTTTTTGCAATACAAAATGATAAAAGATCAAAAGTATTCCAAGACAAATCGTAAACTTTAGAAGGTAATTAATCATTGTTTTGTTCTTTAATTTGATGATCTATAATCTTTCTCAATTCTTTTAATTCATCAACAGACAAATCGGTTTCTTTAGTGAAAAATGAAGCAAACTGACTGGCAGAATCATTAAAAAAGTTTTTAATCAAACCATTAACATGTTTAGAGAAATAGTCTGTTTTCTTTACTAAAGGAAAATATTCTCTAGATTTTCCATAAAGCTTATAATCAATAAAACCTTTGTCTTTCATACGCTTTAAAAGCGTAGCTAAAGTTGTGTTCGCAGGTTTTGGATCAGGAAATTCTAATAACAAATCTTTCATAAAAGCTTTGTTTAGTTTCCATAAATATTGCATTACTTGCTCTTCAGATTTTGATAATTTCATTTCTACAGAATTAGAACTTGTTCTACAAATGTAGAAAATAAATTTTATTCTACAAGTGTAGAATATGTTTTTTTGTAACAACTTTCTATTTTTGCAATATGAAATTAGTTGTTTTAATAAGCTTGTTTATTTGTTTTACAATGAGTTCTCAGTATAAATATGAACGAGAATTTAGGTTAAATGTAGAAGAAGTTCCAATATCTGCTGTTCAATTTATTAAGCAGTTTCAGTTTAAAAAGAAAGTAAAATGGTATGGAGAAGAAAGTCAAGATGGAAAAACTTTTGAGGCAAAAACGTATTACAACGCTAAAAAATATAGTTTAGAGTTTGATGCTAAAGGAGAAATATTAGATGTTGAAATCAAAGTAAGGTTACATAGTTTGAATAAATCTGACCAAGAGATGATTAAAAAGCGATTACAAAAGGTTTTTTCAAAATATAAGATTAAGAAATTACAACTTCAGTTTTCAGGAAAAGAATTATTATCAAGAATCAAAGTGTTTGAAAAAACAGGAGATTACAGTACTAGTTTTTTTGAACTTGTGGTTTCTGGTAAAACAGGGAAGGAGCGAAAACTATTCGAAATCTTAATGAATAGGAAAGGAGAGATTGTTAAAAAGCTTGAATTTAAAGTTTTGAATTCAGATAATTTAGAATTTTAATGCGTAGTATTTTTATTTTCGTTTTTGTCTTGTTTGTAGGGAAGATTACGAGTCAAACTAATTTTTCTGCGGGAGTTTTACCTAAAGTTGTTACTTCATTTAAAATATCACCTAAAATGAAATGGGTGAATAGTATAGAATCTAGAGAGTTTTTTTATGATGAAAAGTTTGAACTGACGCATAGTTTAGTCGATGTCTCAACTATTTTTTCACTAAAAACAGAAATGAATAATAAATTAAATTTTGGATTCATTTTTCGATTCAAAGATGGTGAAGTTGAGTACAGATCGTTACAACATTATAATATTATTCATAGTCTTGAGCAATTTCAAATGGGCCATCGATTTGCTTTTGAGCAGTTTTACGATGATGTGATTAATTTAAGAGGACGATATCGATTTACAATCCAACGCGCTTTGAATGGAGATAAGATTGATGTTTTCGAATGGTATTTAAAACTGTCTAATGAATATTTGTGGCAATTTAATGATGAGAATTTAGAAATAAGATTAGCGCCAAATTTAGGATATCGATTAAGTAAAAGAAATAAAATAGAGTTTGGTGTAGAATATAGAGCGGCGAATTTTATCAGAGAGTTAAACAAAAATGAATTATGGATGCGATGTACAATGTATATATCATTATAAAAAAAATCCGCTAAAAAGCGGATTTTTAATTTTTTATCAATACAATTTCTTGGTTCTGAGCATTAATAATTTGATTGTAAAATTCTTTTAAATAATGATATTCTTGTTGATTAAATACAGCTCTACGAAGAAAGAATTTAGAAAATATTTTTACAGAGTTCTCTGTTTTTTTAGCGTTGAAAATAAATCTTCCACCATTGTTGGGTAGACTTATAATTTTATTTTCAGGTAATTTATTAATACTATATCCATCAGGTATTTTAATGTTTACTTGATGAGATTTAGAAAAAGTAAAGCCAAAATTTACAGGATAGTTTCTTTCATTTAGTTTAAAAGGATTTTCCTTAGTGCGGTCTGTGAAAAAAGGGTTTAAACGAATCGTATTTTCTTGTGCTATCTCTGGAATATTAATTTTAAGAACTGTTTTAAAAGTTCCCTCACCGTCTTTAGCAGCTATATTATTCAAAGAATCGACTTCTATAAATGGGTTTTTACTTTCAAACTCATCTAAATATTCATCTTCAGATTTAGAATTTACTCTTTTTCGTTCTCTTTGCGCATAGTAACCTTTTCTTGAAGTTTTTATTTCACCTTTAAGTTCGTCTTCTTCAAAATTTAATGAAATACTATGAGAAATGTAAGAATTAAACTTAGGTTTTATAAGTTCCCAATAACTTCCTTTGCTAAAATCTAAAACTCTTCCGTCTCCATTTAAGCATCTAAAAGGAATTTCTCCAAATAATAAATTCTTATCTGTTGCGTCTAAAAAATAGCTTTCATCGTTAATTATAACTTTAACCAAAACATAATTGAACTCGGTAACAGAAGGGAAAAGTTTGGTTACTTTACCGTTTTCTCTAGTGGAAAGAACAACTAAATAACTTTCTATTTTTGCTGCTTGAAGCGCGTTGTATAAAGAAAGGTTAATTGCATCTACACTACCTATTTTATCTTGATAAATATCTTTTACTTTAATTTTGTCACTAGACCAAAGTTTGCCATTCCAGTTTAACTCTTTTTGGATATGTTGATAAACAGCTTTGGCTCTGCCAAGATTATCTTTGTTAGCTAAAACTTCTTCAGGAAGATTTCGCTTAAAATAATTTTTCTTAGAAGTTTGTCCGTCGAAAAGATTGTTTTTTAAAGTTTTATCAGCATCTTTCCAAGTCTTCGTAAATTTTGTAACTCTTCCATGGACATTAGTATAAGAAACAGGTTCAAAAATAACTTTAGACTTAAAATTCTCTTCAGAAAGCATATAATCTTCACCTTTGAAAGCAGGAATATGATCTAAGCCAAATTCTGTAACGTTACAATCGCCAGTAATTCCATTAGACAATACAACACATTCTTTTTCTATATGATTGTTTTTTCTATCTAAAGGTTTATATAATCTTAATCGAATGTTATAGTTCCAATTACCTAATATAGTTGCTTTAAAGTCACTTTTTATTTTAGGGATATCAGATTGAAAAACCCAATCATCTAATTTATTATATGGTGAAATAACACTGTACGTGTATTCAATGATTGATCCAGCTTTAACATTTGGTAAAGTGAAACTTGTTTGATTCCAGTTTTCAGATAGTTGTTTCTTATAAATACGTTGATCTGAAAGAAATATTTTTTTAATCAATCCGTCTGTTGATGTATAAGAAATTGCTTTAATATTAATCACTTTTTCTTTTTTGTAAGTGTTTATAGAAATATTAGCTCTTTCCACTTCAGACGTATCAAAAATTTTTACCCTTCTGTAAACATCTCTTCTAAAATTGTAATCATTTTTTTGATCGATATACACATGGCCTTTTTCTTCAAGAACAAGAGCTTTAGCACTAGAATCTTTTTCATAAAAGGTCATTTCTAATTCTTTTAAGCTAGCTAAACCCAATTCTTGAATTGTACCCATTTGCGCATGAATAATTACGCTAAAAAGGAATAAGGCTAATGTGTAAATATATTTCATTGATTGATCTTATGTTTTAGAAATAATAATTTTTTCATTCTGTTTAGCAACTAATTGTTTAAAAAAGTCTTTCACAGTTTGATAGTATGTAGGAGAAATTACAGCAGAATTGAATTGTAATTTAGAGTTTACTTGTATAGTTTGTCCGTTTGCTGTTACTACAAATTTAAAGAAACCTAACTCGTCTGGTATTCCAATAGCCAATTGTTCTGGTATAAATTCTACTTTATATCCTTCAGGTATTTTAATAGAAACATTATTTGTTTCGTTCCAAGGAGTAGCGAAATCTATAGGAAATTTTCGTTCCTCACTCTTAAAAGGGTTTTGCTTCATAGTTAAAAACAAAAGAGGATTAATGTATAACTTACCATTAATTTCTTCTACTAAATCGTCTGAAGTAAACTTAAACATTCTGCTCAATGGTTTGCTAATGTTTTTGTTGTTTCTACTTTTAAAATCTTCAATTTCTAAATTATAATTTTCTTCAAATTTAGAAATCAATTCTTCTTCATTTAAATGATTGTAAGTTTTTCGACTCGATAATGCTTTAAGATTAGTTTCGTTTTGAATAATAAATCCTGAACCAGTTCCCTCATCATCGATACTTATTTTTACTTTATTATTTTCTGTAGCATAAGAGGAAGAACTTAGTTTAATCCAAGAAGAATTTCCGTTTTTCAATACTTTTCTTCCATTCCAATTTAAAGCTCTAACAGGAAGAGTATTTGGAATAGAATATGGTTCGGTCGCGTCTAAAAGGGCATATTTACCATTTGCAAATTCAACCAGACTTATCACGTAATTAAATCCATCTAACGTTGGAAAAAGAGGAATACCATTTGATCTAGAACTTACTAAAACAGGATTTGCATTTAAGCCTGCACTTCTTAACATAGAAGTTAACATTAAGTTGATATCTGCTACATTTCCAACACCTTCTTTGTAGGCTTTTTTAACACCAAATTCTGCGTATTTACTGTAGTTACCATTCCATTTTGTTTTTGATTTTACAAATTGAAATATTGCTCCCAATTTTTCATATTCACTTTTAGCAGTATTAAGAATTTTTGTTAAGTCTTCTTTGTAGTATTTTGATTTATCTAATTCATTTCCAAAGTTTTTGTATGAGTAGATTTTCTTGCTGACATCTTCCCATGTAGTTGTGTAGTATTTAGGAGATGCTCCAGGCATTTTTATAAAAGATAATTCGTATTTAACTCCGCCTCTGTAATTTTTAGGAGTATAAACAAAGGGTTCTGATTCATTTAAAGCAGGGATGTCTTTAGCGTTGAAATGATCGATATTTTTAGTATAGTCAACGGAAGAATAATTAACACCACTTTTTAATACAAGCCCAGTATTTGTAGTTTCTCTAACTCTTTGAGATAAATTTATTTTACTTCTTTTGCTTGAAGATTTAATAGGCACACTGTAGTATCCCTTGGAGGCTTTTCTGAAGTTAAAATACTCAGGAGTTTCTACAGTCATATCTAAAACATCTACAGGAATATCATATTGAAAATTTAAAGGATCAATGTTATGAGTAAATGGAGAGGTAAGTTTGTAAGTTAAATCAATAACTGTTCCCTCTTTTACATCTGGGAAAGCTATTTTTACAGTTGTAATTCTATCATTAATTTTTTCTTTGAAAATATGTGAGCTCTTGAGTTTAGTTTTTGTTATATTACCATTATCTTCATTAAATGCATAACCTTTTACTTTTATAATTTTTTCTTTAGTGCTCCCATCGTTATATAGTCTTACTAAAAATGTTCCTTTGTCTAAAGCGTCTTTTGTGTAGACTTTTATTCGTTTATGAATTTCTGTGGTCAGCATAAATCCATTATTTTCATCGTACAAATAATATGTTCTTCTTTTATTATATAGATATGCTGCTGAAGCTGTAGAGTCTTTTTGGTGTTTCTTTTGTAAAATAGCTTCTTTGGATACTTTACCAAATTTAAATTCTTGAGCAAAGCTAGTGCTTGTAAATGCTATTAAAAATAGCATAGATAAAATATAGTTTTTCATGTGTGATTGGGGTTTAATTTTTATAGATAGCAATTCTAGCATTTTCTAATTTCGCTATACTTTTTCTAAATTTTCTGTATAATTTGTAGTCTTCTTTAGGATATGTGCCTTCTTTTATTAAAATAGATTTATTGTATTTTAAAGTGTTGTCATCTATTTTGGTAATAGAAACTTTATATTCTCCGAATTTGTTATTTATTGTTTTAGTTTCTGGAAGTTGGTGTATAATATAACCTTCAGGAATTGTAATTGTGTAAGTATCTGTATCTTTAAAACCTCTATCTACTTTTAGTGGAAGTTTTCTTTTTCTGTATCGTTTTGGGATATAGGAGTTTTTATTAAAAATATTAACTCTAAATAAAAGTTCATTTTCATTAACGGTTGCATAATCGTTTATAGATACATCTAATTTTTCTTTAAAAATTATTTCGTCCTTATTGTTGTTAATATCTATTTTATTGATGACCATGTTATTATTATAGTCCCAAAGGTTTGATAAATAATATTTTTCTAAATCACTTTCTGATTTATTATCTAGTACTTGTTTCGTGTCGTATTGAATTCCTTTAGAAGTGATATCAATTTTAGCAGCTAAGCTACCATTAGAATTTAAAGTTACATTGGCAGAAATATGTTGTAAATTAAAGTCATTTTTATAAGCAGGAGTTCTCTTAATGATTCCTCCTTCTGGAGTAATAACCAAAACATTACGGTCATCAGTGAAGTCTCCTAAAAAACCGAAAGGCATGGTTTGGCTAGTACATTCTAACCAAGTGTCTTCGCCGTTTTCACTTGGTATATTCAAAATCATATGGTTTCCTTGGAGAGAAGAAAAATTCTTGTCTATATCTCGCTTATAATTTCCATAAACTATGGTGTGAAATGATTTAATACCAACAGCGTCAAGCAAAGCTTTTGTATAGTTTGTTAATCCTTTACAATCTCCATAACCTAATTCATCAACTTGATCAGCTGGAATCGGTTGCCATCCGCCAATACCAATGCTAACATTAATATATCTTGTTTTATTTTGAACAAATTGATAAACAATTTTAGCTTTTTCCAGATCACTACTAGCATTTTTCACTAAATCTTTAATTTTTGAAATAGTAGCTTGGTTTAATTTGTTTCTATTTAACAGAAGTTTATTATACATCCATTTTCCAAATTCTTCCCAATTGCTGTAATTCCCTGTGACTTTATTTAATGAAAAATTATTTAGTGTGACTTTCAAAGAAGGGAATAATTCTGAAAACCCTACTGAATTTCTTTCATAATTAACTGCTGCTTGATTTGTGATTTTATAGTGAATTTGATCTTCAGAAACCTTTTCTATTGGGTAATTTGAAAAGTTTTTTTCTTTTTTTCTGATGATTAGATTTTTTGGGTTTATGATTTTGTATTCTGATTTTTGAGTGGAAACATAAAAATTATTCACTGGATACCATACAGGTATAAATGCAGTAGAAGAGGTTGTTTTTTTAGATATAAACTCTATTGTGTAAGGATAATTTGTTGGAGTGTAGTCTATATATTTAGCCCTATCATCTGAATATAAAGTAGAACCACTAACAGCACTTACATCTATGAATTTTCCTTTACTATATTTTTTAATTTCTTCTCCTAATTGATTATATATTCTGGCAGAAAGTTCAGTTATTTTTGTGTCATTATCATATTGAACACTTGTGTTTATAGCTTTATTACCTTCTTTATTAAAAACAGTAACAACTCTTTTTTTATACACAGTCATTTTATCAGAATCTTCTAAGTTGATTTCTGTGTAGCTTTCTCTAATAACAGCATTAGCATTTTTTGTCAATTCAGGAGGTACTGTTAGGATTGATAAACTAATGTCTTGAGCAAAAAACTCTAGCTGCAAAAAGCAGATTATAAGTAAGGTAAGTTTTTTCATAGTGTTTTTTTAGGTTGCGAATTTAATAAAAAAATAAAACCCCAAAAAGGGGTTTTAAATGCTATTTATGTAATTCGCTGAAATATTTGTAAAAATAAGGTATGGTTTCTATACCTTTTAGATAATTCCATATTCCAAAGTGTTCATTAGGAGAGTGAATTGCATCAGAATTCAAACCAAATCCCATTAAAATTGTTTTACTTTTTAATTCTTTTTCAAATAAAGCTACGATAGGAATGCTTCCTCCACTTCGTTGTGGTATTGGAGTTACTCCGAATGTTTCTTGATAAGCTTTACTAGCCGCTTGATAACCAATACTGTCTATAGGAGTAACATAACCTTGTCCTCCGTGATGTGGAGTTACTTTTACTTTTACGCTATCTGGGGCTATACTTTCAAAATGGGATTTGAACAAAGTAGTTATTTCTTCCCAATCTTGATTTGGAACTAAGCGCATTGATATTTTCGCGTAAGCTTTAGAGGCGATAACAGTTTTCGCTCCCTCACCGGTGTAACCACCCCAAATTCCATTAACGTCTAAAGTTGGTCTTATAGAGTTCCTTTCATTGGTGGTATATCCTTCTTCACCATAAACATCATCGATATCTAAGGCATTTTTATAAGATTCTAAAGAAAAAGGAGCTTTAGCCATTTCATTTCTTTCTTCCTGAGATAGGTTTTCTACCTTATCGTAAAATCCAGGTATAGTAATGTGGTTATTTTCATCGTGTAAAGACGCTATCATTTTCGATAAAATATTGATAGGATTAGCAACTGCTCCTCCATACAGACCAGAGTGTAAATCTCGATTTGGTCCAGTTACCTCAACTTCAACATAACTTAGTCCTCTCAAGCCTGTTGTAATAGAAGGAATATCATTAGCGATCATTCCAGTATCTGAAATTAAGATAACATCATTGGCTAATTTTTCTACATTTTTAGGTACAAACCAAGCTAAGCTTTCAGAGCCTACTTCTTCTTCACCCTCAATCATGAATTTAACATTACATGGTAAATTGCCTTCAGAAGTCATATATTCTAAAGCTTTCACATGCATATACATTTGTCCTTTATCATCACAAGCTCCTCTTGCAAAAATAGCTCCATCAGGATGAAGTTCTGTTTTTTTAATAACTGGTTCGAAAGGAGGAGCATCCCATAAGTCTAGTGGATCAGCGGGTTGTACATCGTAATGACCATAAACTAATACTGTAGGAAGGTTTGGATCGATTATTTTTTCACCATAAATGATAGGATAACCTGGAGTTTCACAGAGTTCAACTTTATCACATCCAGCTTCTTTGAGAGCTTTCATAATTGAATCAGCTGTATTTAATACATCTTGAGAAAAAGCTGGGTCAGCACTTATAGATGGAATTTTTAAAAGGTCAATAAGTTCCGTTATAAAACGGTTTTTATTTTTTTCAATATATTGTTTAATGGTGTCCATTATATCTTTAATTATTTATGCTAAGTTACTTTTTTTCTAGAAAAAAGAATTAAGAATCAAATTGTAAAGGAGTAATTTATAACGGTAGAATTAGAAAATTTCATAAAAATTTGTTTTTAAGTTTGAGTTTTGAATAGTTTGTGTATATTTGCGAACCAAATTTTAGTATTAGCGGGTGTGGTGGAATTGGTAGACACGCTAGACTTAGGATCTAGTGCCGCAAGGCGTGGGGGTTCGACTCCCTTCACCCGTACAAAGAAAACGCAAGTAAGACTACAATAAGTAAGCTTATTCTGCGTTTTTTTATTTATTTTTAGTTTAGTACATTTAAAATCAAAATAGTAGTCGTTGGGGAGAGTAAGAAATTTACTATTTTTTTTATTATTAGTGTCGGTCTTTTGTTGTTGTAACAAATCAAAAGATCAGGAAAAGTATATCATTGGTTTTTCTCAGTTTTCTTCTAGTGAAAATTGGAAAGAAGCCGTAATACAGTCAATGTACATAGAAGCTGGTTTTCATAAGAATATCAGTTTGAATGTAGTAGATTCAAAATCTGATGTAGATCGTCAAATCTCAGATATAGAGAACTTCATAGATCAAAAGGTCGATGTAATTATAGTTTCCCCTATTGCACCAAAGCCTTTAAAATCAATCATAAAAAAAGCCATAAAGAATAAAATACCTGTTATTGTCTTAGACAGAGAAATTAGTGTTTACGATTCTTTTATAGGTGTTAATAATTATGAAGTTGGTGTAAATGCAGCTAAATATTTAAAATCATTAAAAAGAAGTTTAAAAGTTGTAGAAATAAAAGGTTGGGCTGGTACTACCCCTACAAAACATATAAGCTTAGGATTTCGAAAAAATATTCAAATTAATGATAGTTTAGATTTAGTAGGTTCTGTTCAAGATAGTTATGACGGGTCTGGAATTGCTGAGAAATTAAAAGACTTAATAACCAGAACTAAAGAAATAGATTATGTTTTCGCACATTCTGATGATTTAGCATTACAAGCTTATCAAGTATTTCAGTCTACCAAAAAACACAAAGGAATAAAGTTTGTTGGAGTTGGAGGTTTAAACTCAAAAAATGAAGGACTAGATCTGGTAAAACGAGAAATATTTGAGGCTACTGTACTTTGTCCAACTGGAGGTAAAGAAGCCATTCAAACTGCAATCAGTCTCATTAATGGAGAAGAGGTGAACTCTGAAATATTGTTACCTTCTGTAATTGTTGATAAAACTAACGTTGACTTGTTAAGTAGACAATTAGCTCTAATTAATGATCATGAGTCAGATATTAAAAAACAGCAAGAACGAATTGATAATCAGGTTCAATTATATAATTCGCAACGTGATTTTTTAGTTGCAACATTAGTTTTTTTAGGAATTATAATAACGCTGTTAATTATTACATTAAGAGCCAAGAGAAAATTAATTCAACAGAAAAGGTTATTAGTAAAACTCATAGATCAAATTGATAGTCAGAAAAAAGAAATTGAAAAAATTGCTGAAGATTTGAGAGTGACTAATGAAACAACTAATAATTTTTTTATGGGAGTTTCGCATGATTTTAAAACTCCAATTTCCTTAATATTATCTTCAACAGAATCGCTAATTGGTTCTGAAACAGATCAAAAAACTCAAGAATTTAATTTGATTTATAATAATTCTCGAAGACTTTTGAGAATGATAAATCAACTGTTAGATTTTAGAAGAGTAGAAAGCAGAAGCTTTAAGTTAAAAGCATCAAAAACAAATATTGAAACATTTGTTAATGCGATTTTTTCAGACTTTAACAGTGAAGCGAGAAAAAAAGAAATTCAGTTCTCATTAAAGTCAAAAATTAAAGAACCACAAGTTTTCATCGATAGAGATTTGTTTGATAACATATTATTTAACTTATTGTCAAATGCATTTAAATTTACACCAATAGGTGGGGAAATTAATGTAGCTATTGAAGAAAGTCCTAATAAAGTCTTTATCGCAATAAAAGATACAGGAATAGGTGTTCCAAGTTCTGAAAAAGAAAAAATATTCAATCAATTTTACCAAGGAACAAATAATCAGAAAACTAGTTCAGGAATAGGACTTTTCTTGACTAAAGAATATATAAAACTTCATAGTGGAGAAATTCGAGTAATTTCAGAAAAAGGCGAAGGAGCAGAATTTATAATTTCTATACCAAAAGGTAAGTCGCATTTAAAAACAGAAGAGATTATCAGTGAAGATATAAAAGAATCTAAACATTCAAAACAACAACTAATTGATAATACTATAGCTTTAAAGAGAACTAAAGGAGAAAAGGAGAGATTATTAATTATAGAAGATAACAATGATTTGAGAGTTTTCTTAAAAGAAAAGTTATCAGATTTTTATGAGGTGTACGACTCAGACGGAATAAAAGTTAAAGAAAAGATATTAGAAACCATTCCAGATGTTATTATTAGTGATGTAAACTTACCAGAAATTAGTGGGTTTGAAATTTGTGAAATGGTTAAAACAGATGAAAGAACATCACATATTCCCGTTTTAATTTTAACTGCTCTAAAAACAGATGAAGCACACTTAAAAGGATTGAAATCTGGAGTAGATATGTTTTTAACAAAACCATTTAATCTGTCTGTTTTATTTCAGTCATTAGAAACCTTATTGTACAATAGGAAAAAGCTTCAAAAATATTTTAAAGAGACATCAATAAATCTTAAAAAAGAAAAAGAGAAAGAGAATAAAAAGAAAATAAAAGATAAAGAGTCTGACTTTTTAAATAAGATTGATAGTCTTATAGATGAAAAAATGGATGATTCATCCTTTACTGTAGAGCTTTTAGCAGAAGAGTTGAATATATCTAGAGTACAATTGTATAGAAAGATTAAAGCTTTACTTGGAATTACTATAAGTGATTACATTCAGAATATTCGATTAGAAAAAGGAAAGGAAATGCTACTTTCCGGACAAGATTTAAGTATTGCAGATATTGCTTATTCTGTAGGGTTTTCTTCACCTAATTATTTTTCTACAGCTTTTAAGGCTAAATACGGAGAAACTCCGAAAAAGTATAAAAAAAGTAAAGAGAGTTAGTGTTGAGTGTATATCAATGGTAACAATTTTAAATATTTCGATTTTAAGTTGCTGGTTATTATGTGTTTGTGTTTTGTTTTTTAAATTGTAACAATTTTGAAGATAAAACAACATAAAGCAACTTAAATTTGTAATGTAATCTGATATTTGTGATTTCCAACTGGAAAGAACTAGTAAAAGAATTGGGGGATTATTTTACACTTCATCCAAATAAAGATTATAATATTAGCGCGATTTTTATCGCGCTTTTTTTATTTAAAATTCTTTCAAGATTTTTTGTTTTAACAGAAAAAGTCTATTTTTAGGAAAATTGTTAAAGAAAAAGAAATCATGCTAGTTAAAGTTTTTGGATCGGCACTGTTTGGTGTTGATGCTACTACCGTTACCGTTGAAGTTAATATAGATAAAGGAATTGGATACCATTTAGTTGGATTGCCCGATAATGCTATTAAAGAAAGTAATTACAGGATAGCAGCTGCACTACAAAATATTGGATATCGAATACCAGGAAAGAAAATTACAATCAACATGGCTCCCGCCGACCTTAGAAAAGAAGGATCAGCTTATGATTTAACTTTAGCTTTAGGGATTCTAGCAGCTTCACAGCAAATTAAAGCAAGTGAAATAAACAATTATTTGATTATGGGCGAACTATCTTTAGATGGAAGTTTGCAACCAATCAAAGGAGCTTTACCAATTGCTATAAAAGCAAAAGAAGAAGGTTTCAAAGGTTTTATTTTGCCTGAACAAAATGCACGAGAAGCCGCTGTTGTCAATGGATTAAATGTTTATGGAGTAAAAAACATTAAAGAAGTTATAGGTTTTTTTGATCGAGGGAATCAACTTACACAAACTATAATCGATATAGAAAAAGAGTATAGTAATCAATTAGAAAACCCTGAGTTTGATTTTGCAGATGTAAAAGGACAAGAGAGTATCAAACGTTGTATGGAAATAGCAGCTGCTGGCGGACATAATATTATTTTGATCGGCCCACCAGGATCAGGTAAAACAATGTTGAGTAAACGACTTTCTTCAATTCTTCCTCCAATGACTTTAGATGAAGCTTTAGAAACTACTAAAATTCATTCTGTAGTCGGTAAAGTGGCTAATTCTGGTTTAATGTTAGAGCGTCCTTTTAGAAATCCTCATCATACCATTTCAGATGTTGCATTAGTTGGTGGAGGTTCTTATCCGCAACCAGGGGAAATTTCTTTATCTCATAATGGTGTACTTTTTTTAGATGAATTACCAGAGTTTAAAAGAAGTGTTTTAGAAGTAATGCGACAGCCACTTGAAGATCGAGAAGTAACAATTTCAAGAGCTAGATTTACAGTAACTTATCCGTCGTCCTTTATGTTAGTTGCAAGTATGAATCCAAGTCCAGGAGGATATTTCAATGATCCAGATAATGCTTTAAATTCTTCTCCATTAGAAATGCAACGGTATTTAAGTAAAATATCTGGACCTTTATTAGATCGTATCGATTTACATATTGAAGTAAATCCTGTGCCTTTTGAAAAACTTTCTGATACTAAAAAATCAGAATCTTCTGTAGTTATAAGAAAAAGAGTAACTAAAGCCAGAGAGATTCAAACCGAAAGATTTCGAATGTTAAATAATGTACACTATAATGCACAAATGAATACAAAACAAATTCGAGAGTTTTGCAAGCTAAATGAACCTTCTAAAGCATTATTAAAAAATGCAATGGAACAATTAAATTTATCTGCCAGAGCTTATGACCGAATTTTAAAAGTAGCTCGAACAATTGCTGATTTAGATAATGCTACAGATGTAGTTGAAAATCATATCGCTGAAGCTATTCAATATAGAAGTCTAGATAGAGAAGGATGGTTAGGTTAAAATTCTAATGAATTAATAATTCTCATTTACTATTTTTGCTCAATGTTTTTAAGAGCTGAACATACTTTTTTTCTCGAAAATGTTAAAGATTTCAAGAAAAGATTATTGCAATGGGGACAAACGCACGAAACAGTCGTTTTTTTAGATAGTAATAATTATGAACAACAATACTCAAGTTTTGATTGTGTATTGGCTGTAGACGAATTTACATCTATTAAAACCGATTATTTTAATGCTTTTGAGAAATTAAAAGAATACCAGTCTTACAGTAAAGATTATTTGTTTGGTTATTTGTCGTATGATGTTAAGAATGATGCAGAACGATTGTCTTCAAATAATTATGATGGTTTGGATTTTCCAGATGTATATTTCTTTCAACCTCAAAAGATGATTTCAATAAAAGGGAATGAAGCAAAGTTTTTATATTTAAATGCTTTTGATGATGAAATTGAAGATGATTTTGAAAGTATTTTAGGAGCGAATTTATCGGCAAAGTCAAATCAGTCAAATGATGAAAAATCATCTGTAAAAATTAAGCTTCGAATTCATAAAGATGAATATTTTTCAAAATTAGATCAGGTATTAAAACATATTCATCGAGGAGATATTTATGAAGCAAATTTTTGTCAAGAGTTTTATGCTGAAAATGTAGATATTGATCCGTATTCAATTTACAGAAATCTAAATGCGATTTCCGAACCTCCTTTTGCAACATTTTTTAAACATGAAGAGTTGTTTTTGTTATCAGCTTCTCCTGAACGTTATCTAAGGAAAGAAGGAAGCAAAATCATTTCTCAGCCTATAAAAGGAACAGCGAAAAGAATGGTAAATGCTATCGAAGACGATAAAATAGCTTTCGATTTGGCTAGAGATGAAAAAGAACGATCGGAAAATATTATGATTGTCGATTTGGTTAGAAATGATTTATCACGATTAGCTAAAAAAGGTTCAGTAAAAGTAGAAGAACTTTGTAAAGTATATCCTTTTAAACAAGTTCATCAATTAATATCGACTGTTGTTTCAGAAATTAATGAAGATGTTCACCCTGTAGATGTAATTAGAGAAACTTTTCCAATGGGAAGTATGACAGGCGCACCCAAAATTTCAGCAATGGAAATTATTGAAAAGTTAGAAGAGACAAAAAGAGGTTTGTATTCTGGAGCTTTTGGATATTTTACTCCAGAAGGTGATTTTGATTTTAATGTTGTGATACGTAGTATTTTATATAATTCTGATAAAAAATATGTATCTTATTCCGTAGGAGGAGCTATTACAGCGAAGTCAGTACCAGAAAAAGAATATGAAGAATGTCTGTTAAAGGCAAAAGCAATGAAACAAGTATTAACTCAAAACACCAACAGTAATTAAGAATGCATAGTACAATTCAATTTAAGCACAACGAAACCGAGTTTTTTGGTCAATACTGGAAACCTCAGAATTATAAAGCTTCAGTTATTATTCTTCATGGATTAGGTGAACATTCTGGAAGGTTTTCTCATGTTGCTGAAGAATTGATAAAGCATGATTTTGCTGTTATTGCTTTCGATCATTATGGTCATGGTAAAACAAAAGGGAAGAGAGGTCATAACCCTGGTTATAATGCAGTTATGAGTAGTATTGCCGCATTTATAAAAAAGACAGAAGAGGTTTTAGGGGAGTTTCCAATGTTTCTTTACGGTCATTCAATGGGAGGAAATGCAGTGTTAAACTACATGATTTCTTCTACAAACAATATAAAAGGAGTAGTTGCTACAAGTCCGTTTTTGAAATTGGCTTTTGAACCACCAAAATGGAAGTTGTCTTTAGGTAAAGTCATACAAAAGATTGCTCCAGCTTTAACTCTAGATAATGAAGTAGATCCTAATTTTATTTCTAGAATTCCTAAAGAAGTAAAAAAGTATCAAGATGATCCGTTAGTTCATTCTAGAGTAAGTCCTAATTTTTCTTTGGTTTTTATAGAGAAAGGCGCATATGCAATAGAAAATGCCTCCAAATTAAATAAGCCTGCTTTACTGCTTCATGGCAAAGACGATAAATTAATTAGTTATTTAGGAAGTGAGGAATTTGCAAAAAATAATCCAAGTATATCGCTGAAATTATACGATCAAGGTTATCATGAATTACATAATGATTTATGCAAAGATCAAGTAATTCAGGATATTATAACTTGGTTGAAAACTCAAGTGTAATTTATTTAAATCTAGTGCTACAAGATTTTAAATTTCATATAGAAGATGATTTTCCTTTTTTAAAAGAAACTCCTTTTTTAATAGCAGTTTCTGGAGGAATAGATAGTGTTGTTTTATGTCATTTGTTTCATGATTTAAAGTACAATTTTGCTATTGCTCACTGTAACTTTAAATTAAGAGGAGAGGCAAGTGATGCAGATGAAGACTTTGTAAAGAACTTAGGAAAGAAATTAAAAGTTGAAGTTTTAATCGCATCTTTTGAAACTGAAAAATATGTTACAAAGGAAAAATTATCAATTCAAATTGCCGCAAGGGAACTCCGTTACAATTGGTTTGAAAAATTAATTAAAGAGAGAGGTTTTTCTCATGTATTAACGGCTCATCATGCAGATGATAATTTAGAAACTTTTTTTATAAACTTAACTAGAGGTTCAGGACTTGATGGTCTCATTGGTATTCCAAAAGTGAATAAAAATATAGCAAGGCCGTTATTAAAATTTTCCAGAGAGGCGATAGAAAAATATGCATTATCAAATAAAATAGAATGGAGAGAAGATGCAAGTAATGCAGAACAAAAATATTTAAGGAACAAGATTCGTCACAGGCTAATTCCAATTTTAAAAGAGATAAATCCGAACATCTTGAACAGTTTTGAAAGAGTCTCGCAAAATTTATCAGAAAGTAAGAAGATAGTTGACGATAAAGTGAGTGAAATTTCGGAAAAAATACTTGAAATAGATGGAGATTTGATAAAAATAAGCGTTTCAGAAGTGTTAAAATTATCGAATCCTAAAGTTTATTTATACCAGTTGTTGAAAGAATATAATTTCACAGAATGGAATAATGTTAAGGACTTGTTAAAATCTCAAACAGGAAAAGTTGTTACCTCTAAAACCCATGAATTGCTTAGGGATAGAGATTTTTTATTGTTAAATAAACGCAATTTAAATGAGAGTTTAAAAACGCAGCAAGAAATAGGAATAGGCACATTCAAAATAGACGATAAAACAACGATAATTATTGAAAAATCCCTGAAAAATGAAGCAACAGGGAAAAATTCTATTTTAGTTAACAAAAATTTAGTAACTTTCCCGATGATAATTAAGAAATGGGAAGTTGGTGATTTTTTCTACCCTACAGGTATGAAAGGTAAGAAAAAAGTCAGTAAGTTTTTTAAGGACCACAAGCTATCGAAGTTCGAAAAAGAAAGAACTTGGTTACTTTGTACCAAAGAAAATGAAATCATTTGGATTGTCGGTTATCGACAAGACAGGAGATTTACTGCTTCAGTTTCTTCAAAGGATGTATTAAAAATAAGTATTTAAATAACCCCAATGACAATGAAAAGAGTTTTTACCCTATTTTTATTTATTCTAGGATTTTCACTTGTGTCTTTTGCGCAAGATGATCCTCTAGAAGTAGAAACCTCTGTAAAAAAAATCTCAGATACTGAGTACGATTTAATTTTCAATATTTTTATTGAAGATGATTGGCATCTTTATTCACAGTACAATCCAAAAGATGCATCATTACCTATGACAATAAAACCGTCTGTAGGAGATGAAGGTTATACTTTAGTTGGAAAAGCTGTAGAGAGTGAAACAATAACTGAATACAGTGAAATATGGGGAGTAGATGAAATCTTCTTTGCAGAAGAAGCTATTCTTACACAACGTATTAAAGTAGATGATCCGTCAATAACACAAGTATCATTAAATATAGATGCACAGGTTTGTAAAGAGTTTTGTTTACCTTACGACAATGATTTTACATTTTCTTTAAATGGAGGTAAAATTGTTGAAACTGTGGCTACTGTTGATGTAAAAAGTCAAAAGTTAACAAACTCTTTAAATTTAGATCTTAAAAACAAAGAATTATTAAATGCAAATGTTGATGGAAGTACTGAAGAAGATAAAGGAAACTTATTCAATATTTTCTTGTTAGGTTTTTTAGGAGGTTTAATCGCTTTCTTAACACCATGTGTATTTCCATTAATACCACTAACTGTATCTTTCTTTACAAAACAATCTGAGAAAAAAGCTAAAGGAGTTACAAATTCAATCTTATATGGTTTCTTTATCGTTGCTATTTATGTAGCTTTAAGTTTACCATTCCATTTTGCAGATAGTTTAGATCCAGAAATTTTAAATACGATTTCTACAAATATGTGGTTAAACATATTTTTCTTTATCGTATTAGTATTTTTTGCTGGTTCTTTCTTTGGATTCTATTCAATAACATTACCAAGTTCTTGGGGAAATAAAACAGATAGTGCTTCTGGTATTGGAGGTATCATTGGTATTTTCTTCATGGCAGTAACTTTAGCGATTGTTTCTTTCTCGTGTACTGGTCCAATTTTAGGTTCTTTATTAGCTGGTTCATTAACTTCAGATGGAGGGCCAATGCAGTTAACAGCAGGTATGGGAGGATTTGGTTTAGCATTAGCTTTACCATTTGCATTCTTCGCACTTTTCCCAAAATTACTAAGTTCATTACCAAAGTCTGGTTTCTGGATGAAAGCTATTACAGTAATGTTAGGATTCATTGAATTAGCATTAGCATTTAAATTTTTATCGAATGCAGATTTAGTAGGACAATGGAATTTCTTAAAAAGAGAAATCTTTATCGGAATATGGATTTTAATTACAGTATTAGCAGCATTATTCATGTTTGGTGTAATTAAGTTCCCAGGAGGAGAAAAGGTAAGAAGAGTATCTGGAATGCGTATTGTATTAGGTTTAGCTGTTTTAGGTTTTGCTGTATACATGGCACCAGGAGTTACACAAAAGCCAGTTTGGAATCAAAATTTATTAAGTGGATTTGCACCACCTCAATTTTATAGTGTTTACGAATTACAAGATAATAAATGTCCTTTAGCGTTAAATTGTTTTAAAGATTTTGACGAAGGTATGGCTTATGCAAAGTCTGTAAATAAACCAGTATTGTTAGACTTTACAGGTTGGGCTTGTGTTAACTGTCGTAAAATGGAAGAGAACGTTTGGAGTGAAAATAATATTTACAATACATTAAAAGATGATTATGTTTTAATTTCTTTATATGTAGATGATAATGAAAACACGTTACCAGCAGAAGAACAATTTGATTTTGTTAAGCCAAATGGTAAAATCAAGAAGATTAGAACATACGGTGAAAAGTGGGCAACTTTACAAACTGTTAACTTTAAAAATGCATCACAACCATATTATGTACAATTAAGTCCTGATATGGAAGTTTTAAATACACCGCAACAATATACTGATAAACTAAGTTATTACAACTGGTTAAAAACAGGATTAAAGAAGTTTAAAGAGTAAGATCTTTAAAACATCCGAGTAAACAAAAAGGTTCGCATTTGCGAACCTTTTTTATTATCTGAAAGACCAATTTTTAAAACTATTATTGGCTTCTAATTTATTTTCTAAAGCATCTGGTAGTTTTGGAAAAAAATCGATACCTGTTATTTTTTCCAATTGATCAATAGAAACAACAAAATCAGACAAAGATTGCGATGTTTCTTTGTGAGGTATTAAAAAAGCAATAGCTTTAACTTTAGAAGCCTTATAATCTAAAATTACCTTATAAAAAGCATTTGGTACAGTTACTTTTTCTTTACCTATATGTTTCTTTGAGTTATGGTTAAGTACTCCTCCTGTTATAACATATAAGTGCTTATACTTTTTTGACCAAGATCTAACCTTTTGTTCTAAACGATTCCAAACACCTGCATTAAAGTTATGCTTTTGCGGAGAAATGTTTGATGTATAAAACGTTTCATTAAAAAGCTTTTTTGAAGATTTTCTGTCTGCAGCAGGACATAAATGTCCTTTATCGTAACCAGATTTTTTATAGTTTCTCCAATCTGCAGATTTAGTTTTTACTTTTGGGTCTTGAATAAAATAAGGCCTTTTGAAATCTGCATAAATAATATCTTTTTTATCTAAGGAATAGGCAACCCATTCAGCTTGTTCGTGCTTTTCACTGTAAGAAAAAGAATATCCTGAGTGATGAATTATTTGCCCAGTTGTAGAACTAGGCAAATAATCAAATGATTTATCTCTTACATGATCATTTTCTTCAGTAATAGTACTTTCATGTTTTTCTCTTTTTTCAGTGTAATAATATGCAATAGCTACAGCTATGACTAAAAGAACACTAAAAATATCTTTTTTACGCTTCACTTTTTAATAGAATTTCTTTAAAGTCTTCTGTTCTTTCAGCTTCAGTGAAAATTTCTTGAAACTTAACAGGAGGAACAGTTAATTTTCTTTTTGCAAGATCTAACCATGCTCCATAAACATTAATTACAGCAGACAATTTACCTTGACTGTTAAAAACTTCGTGTTGAATTTTCCAACGCTCTCCTTTACTGGATAATCCTGTTATTTTTAAGTTTACAGAAATGTCTTCTCCTAAATGTATTTCTTTTAAAAACTTAGTATTTTCTTCAAATAAAATCGGACCTACTTTTTCTTTTGTAAAATCATGTATTGTTATTCCATACTGATTAAAATAACGTAATCTAGATTCAGCTGCATAATCGTTATATGCTGTATGTCTCATATGAATGTTGGCATCAAAATCTGCCCATCTCGTTGTAAAATTTACAATAAAGCTCATGTGTATGTTTTAATTTGTAACAGCGAAATTACAAACTTAACTTTTTACATCCAATGCATCTCTTAAGGCATTTCCTAACAACATAAAAGCCATAACCAAACTCATAATTGCAATTCCTGGAATTAATGCTAAATAGGGTTTTCCTAATATAATGTAGTTGTAGTGATTTTTAATTATTGCTCCCCAAGATGGTGTTGGTGGTTGTGCACCAATTCCTAAAAAGCTTAATCCACTTTCTATTAAAATTGCTGCGGCAAAGTTAGCAGCAGAGATAACAATAATAGGCGCCATGATATTAGGAAGAATATGCTTGAAAATAATTCTAAGGTTAGAAAAGCCTAAAGCTTTAGCTGCTTCTACATATTGTTCTTGTTTTGCGCTAATTACTTGCCCACGAACTATTCTAGCAACTTCAACCCACATGGTTAAACCTACAGCAATAAAAACTTGCCAATAACCTTTTCCCATGACTAATATAAAGGCAACTACTAAAAGTAATGTTGGAATAGACCATGTCACATTAATAAACCACATAATAAATGCGTCTATTTTTTTGCCATAGTAACCCGCAATTGCACCAATTGGTATTCCTATGATCAAAGAGATAAAAACAGCGATAAAACCGATGAAAAATGATATTCTAGTACCTATAAGTAATCTACTTAATAAGTCTCTTCCATACTTATCTGTTCCAAATACAAAAGTACTTTTACTAATAAACTTTTTAGGCTCGTTATTAAAGATAGATAAAGGATAAGATTTAGGAAGTTGATCAGCGTATTTTATTACTTCTAAAATATTATTTTGTACAGAATATGATAAAATAGGTAATTCTTTAAAATCATTTTTTTTTCCTTCTATTAATGTGGTATATAAAGATGTTTTTTCTTGTTGTTGATTAGGAATTTTAAGCATTAATACATTAAAACCAGGAGGTTTTGAATGAATTTCTAAATGCATTTGATTAGCTGAATTAGAATTATCTGGAGCTAAAACATAGCAAAATATAGCTATTAATCCGCAGAGAACGATGTAGCTAAAACTAAAAACACCCAGTTTATTTTTTTTGAATTTTCTAAGGGCAAGCTGATGTAAAGAATTCGAATTACTTTTCATCAGTATTTGTTTTCAAATTGGTAATATCTAAGCTAGAAGGGTTTTCATAAACTTCTAAATCAAAGAAAGAAACACTAGCGAAAATATGGTCAAAAATATCGGCCATAATTCGCTCATAAACAATCCATTCTTTTTCACTACTAAAAGCATAAATTTCTAAAGGAACTCCATTGGAAGTAGGAGATAACTGTCTACTCATAAAGAGTAAATCCTGGTTTATTTTCGGATGATTTTTTAAGTACATGTCAATATACTTTCTAAACATACCGAAATTCGTTAAGTTTCTTCCGTTAATAAGTAACGACTTGTCTATATTATTAGATGTATTATAAAGATGTACTTCATCTGATTTTTCCGTAACATAATCTTTAATTAGTTCAATCTTTTTGAAGTGTTCAATTTCGTGGTCAGAAAGAAAATGAATACTGTTAATCTTAATTTGAATAGCTCTTTTTATTCGTCTTCCACCAGAGTGATTCATTGCTCTCCAGTTTTTAAAAGAATCAGAAATTAAAGAATAGGTAGGAATACTAGTAATGGTATTATCAAAATTCTTTACAATTACTGAAGTTAAATTAATTTCAATAACATTTCCATCAGCGCCAAACTTTTCCATAGTAATCCAATCTTGCAAACGAACAGTATCGTAAACTGAAATTTGAATACTAGCCACAAAACCTAAAATAGTGTCTTTAAAAATTAAAAGTAATACTGCAGAAAAAGCACCCAGAGCAGTAAAGAAACGCAATAAAGGTTTACCCGTAACTATTGAAAAAGAAACTACAAAAGCAATAATCCATAAGAGAATCATAAAGATTTGCACATAACTTTCTAAAGGTTTGTCTTTAAAAGCAGGTAAAGTGCGTAAAAAATCTTTTATACTTTGAAGTATACTTTTAACCAAGGAAACAAAACTTAATACAATTAAAAGATTAACAAATCGCTTTGCATACTCCAAGAAATGAGGGAAATCAATTAATATAAAAGCTAAACTTCCGTAAGTGATAATTAACACTAGCACACGAGCTAAGTTTAAAAAGAATGAATTCTTAATAAGTATATTGTCAAACTCAGTTTTAGTTTTATTAGCTAATTTTTTTAAGAATTTACTTCCATAATACCTCAATATTTTAAATATTAAATATCCTAATATTGCTATAGTCAATAAATTAAAAAATACGTTGAAGTATGTTGCTAAGTTATGATTAACGTCTAGTTTGTCTCTTAAAAAATTATAAAAAAATCGATTCACCCCTTCTTATGATTTTAAATATCTTGAATTTCTTCCCCAATGCCTAAATTAAATCTTTTTCTGAAAAAATATACTGCAAGATAGAGTAAAGGTGTATCTAAAGCGGCAATTATAATTTTAAAAATAACTCCGCTTATTAATAACCCTAAGAATTTATCCCAAATGATAATTTCAAAAGAGCAAAGCAGTACTAATACAGTTAATGTATCAATAAATTGAGATGTAAAGGTTGAAAAATTATTTCTTAGCCATAAATATTTTCCCTTGGTTAAGTTTTTCCAAAAGTGATAAACCCTGATATCTATAAATTGAGCAAATAAATAGGCAAGCATAGAAGCTACAACTGCTAAAGGAGCAGCTCCAAAAACTAGGTTATAGGTTTCATCATTTACAGGTGACCAAACAGTGGCTGGTGCAGCTTTACCTGCATAAATTATTAGTAAAGAGAAAAGAGAAGCGAAAATTCCAGCAACAACAACTTGGTTTGCTTTTTTTTTACCATAAATTTCAGATAAAATATCTGTAATTAAAAAAGTAACTGGATATGGTAATAAACCTACAGAGATTTCAAATAATTTTACACCAAAAACTTCCAAATCGACAGGATACCAATAGAAAAATTTTTGAAAAATTAAATTTGAAGCTACTAATGAAGCAATAAACAAGGCCGCTAAAACTAGAAAAATATTTTGAGCAAGTAGTTTGTTTTTCTCAGTCATATAGCGAAAATAACAAAATTAAAATTGATTATGTTTGCATTATAAAACAAATGACAAAAAGAAGTTTATGAAGGCATATGTTTTTCCTGGACAAGGAGCACAGTTTACAGGAATGGGATTAGATTTATATGAAAAATCACCTATCGCTCAAGAGCTTTTCGAAAAAGCAAATTCTATTTTAGGTTTTAGTATTACCGACGTAATGTTTGAAGGTAGTGCTGATGAATTAAAACAAACGAAAGTAACTCAACCAGCCATATTTTTACACTCAGTTATTCTAGCTAAAGTATTAGGAGAAGAATTTAAACCAGATATGGTTGCAGGACATTCTTTAGGAGAATTATCTGCTTTAGTTGCAAATGGTGTTTTATCTTTTGAAAATGGTTTAACATTAGTTTCTAAAAGAGCTTTAGCTATGCAAAAAGCTTGTGAAGCTCAAGAATCTACTATGGCAGCTGTTTTAGGTTTAGAAGACGCAGTTGTAGAAGAAACTTGTAATGCTATTGATGGAGTAGTAGTAGCAGCAAATTATAATTGTCCTGGACAGTTAGTAATTTCTGGAGAAATTGAAGCGATTAATAAAGCTTGTGAGGTTTTAAAAGAAAAAGGAGCGAAGAGAGCTTTAGTATTACCAGTTGGTGGAGCTTTTCATTCGCCATTAATGGAACCAGCTAGAGAAGAGTTAGCAAAGGCTATTGAAGAAACTACTTTCAATACGCCAAATTGCCCAGTATATCAAAACGTAGCAGCAAAAGCGATTACAGATCCTAATGAGATTAAAGAAAATTTAATTGCGCAATTGACTGCGCCTGTAAAATGGACACAATGTGTGCAAGCAATGATTGCTGATGGAGCAACTGAAGTGATAGAAGTTGGTCCTGGAAAAGTTTTACAAGGTTTAATGCGTAAGATTGATAGAAGTGTAGCTGCTAGTGGAGCAAGCTTCGGAGAAGAATAAAAATAAGGCTGATTAAAATTTAATTTACGTCAACCTGAACTTGTTTCAGGTTCTCATTATAATCGTATGATTACTTTTAAGTGAGATTCTGAAATAAATTCAGAATGACGATTTAAACTAATTTTAATCAGCCTTTTTATTGTTACTGTTTTACTTTTTCTTGAAGTTTATTTAAAAGTACAGGTTCTCCAAAACCTAATTCTTTCATTCTTTTCAGTTGTGTTTCAGCATCTCCAACAACTAACCAAATCATTTTATTAGGATCTACATATTGATTTGCTAATTCTTGAATTCTAAGAATAGTCATTTCAGAAACTATTTTTTCTCTATCCTTCATATAATTGTTAGCTAAGTTATATGTACTTATGTTTTCTAACATTCTTAGTTTAGCACCCGTAGTTTCAAAAGCTCTAGCATTACTTTTAATCAAGAAACCTTTAGTTGTTGCTAAATCTTTTTCAGAATAATTCTTCGCATAGTTTTCTAGAATTTGCTTTACTAATTGAGAAGCTTCTAAAGTAACATTACTACGCACTCCACTACCAATAGTAAATGCACCTTTATCTTTTCCTCCAGAAAAACCTGATCTTACTCCGTAAGTATATCCTTTTCCTTCTCGTAATTGTTGTGTTAATTGAGAAGCAAATCCACCACCGCCTAAAATATAATTCATAACAGTAGCAGGATAATAATCCGCATCATTAAAAGCTAATGCTGGTGCTCCAAAACGTAATTGAGATTGCTTAGCATTTGGAATATCATAAAAATATACTGTCGATTTTTCAGGAGCTTCAGGAGTTTTAAAACTAGGAATAGTTACTTCTTTAGCCATCCATTTTTTGTCAAGTTCTTGTAAAGAAGCCATAATATTTTCTTTATCAATATCACCAACTACATGCATTGTTGTTATTGAAGGAGAAAAGAAATTATTGTAATAGGCTTTTAAATCATCGATTGTAATAGATTCAACAGATTTTATGTCACCTAATATATTTTTAGAGCGAATATTATCTTTTCCATAAATAAGTACATTATATTGATTAGAAGCTATTGAAGTCGGACTAGCTTCTTGTGATCTTAAATTTGTAATTGCACCTTTTTTTAATAACTCGAATTCAGCTTCATCCCATCTAGGTTCTAAAAGCATTTCTTGAACTAAAGCTAATGTTTGTTTGTAATTACGTTTTAGTGTATTACCAAAAACACGAATATTATTTTTAGTTGCAAAAATACTTACAGATGCTCCTAATTGAGCTAACTCATCTTCTAACTGACTTACATCTTTATTTTTAGTTCCTTTTTCTAATAAACTAGCTGTTAAATTTGCAACACCTAATTTATCCATGTTTTCAAGTAATTGTCCACCTTCAATAACGAAATTGAATTGTACTAATGGAACTTCATCACTTTGAATTCCAAATACTTTTAAACCGTTTTTTAATTCATCTTTCCAAACATTTGGAGTTTTTGATTCTGGAGCTTTTCCATATGGAGGCTCAACAGAACGATCAAAAGATGAAGGTGTTTTTTCATAAGTTGCTGCTATTGATGAATCGAATGATTCTTCTGCACCTGTAACTATTTTTTCCTCAATTACATTTGCTTCTACCGAGTTTGATAAAGCTAATTCTTGTTGAGTTTTTGGAACAAAACTAGTAGCGATATAGTTTTTGTCTTTTATATATTTGTTGTAAGCAGTCATTACATCTGTAGTAGTAACTGCTAATGTTTCATTTAATTCTTTAGTAACATAACCAGGATTTCCAGTATATGTATTGTAAGAAGCTAAACGAGAACCTTTACCAAGAACGCTAGATAAACTGTTATAAAAATCTGTTTCTAAACCAGCTTTAATACGATCTAAATCTTTTTGAGGAATTCCGTTTTTTTCAAAATCAACAAATGCTGTATAAATCCCTTTTTGAACTTCATCTAATTTTGTGTTAGAGAAAGCTCTAACGATCAATTGAGTTTGGCCTGCAATTTCAGAATTGAAATTAAACATTGTTGTGCCTGATGTTAATTTTAAATCATCTACCAAAACTTTATTTAAAGGAGCTTTTTTTCCATTACTTAAATATTCTGCTAAAATATCTAAAGCATATGCATCTTCATGATATTGTTCTACAGTTGGCCATGTTAATGTTAATTCTGGTAAACGAGCAAAATTATCTTCATAAACTATGTGTTTAGTTTCTTTAACAATTCCAGGTCTTTTTTGAATCGGAGCAATTGTTTCACCTTTAGGAATTTCATCAAAATATTTATGAACCCATTCTTTAGCTTGAGTAACATCTAAATCACCAGATAAAACTAAGGTAGCATTGTTAGGAACATACCATTTTTTAAAGAAGTTTTTTACATCTTGTAAAGTAGCATTTTGTAAATCTTCTAAAGAACCAATTACTTGCCAATTGTATGGATGATCTTTTGGATACAGATTCTTTCCAATTACATATTGTCTATGTCCATATGGTCTATTATCAACACTTTGTCTTTTTTCATTTTTTACAACTTGTTTTTCTTTCGCTAAAACAGGATCTGTAACTGTATTTATAAACCAACCTAATTTATCAGCTTCTGCCCAAATCATTTTTTCTAAAGCATCGCTTGGAACAGTTTGTAAATAATTTGTTCTATCTCTTGAAGTAGATCCATTAGCACCAGAACCACCAATTCGTGCGCTCATTTTATCAAGTCCACCTTTACCCAAATTTTCCGATTCTAAGAATAATAAGTGTTCAAAAAGATGAGCAAAACCAGTTCTACCTTCTATTTCTCTTGCAGAACCCACATGAACCATAAGTTCTACAGCCACAACAGGGTCTGATTTATCAACATGAAAAATAACATCTAAACCATTGTCTAATGTGATTTTTTCATAATCTATTTTTAAATCTACTTTTTTGGATTCTTGTTCAGAAGAAGTACATCCTATTAAAATACAAAATAGGAGTCCAAAAGTTAAGTTTTTTATCATGGTTATATCTCTAAATTAGGCTTTAAAGATACTAAATGAAGAAATAGTTAAATTCCCTAAAGTTTGTTAAAATAAAAAAGACGATTTATCATAATCGTCTTTTTACACTATAAAACTTTAATTAAATGAACTTTTTAAAGGGTTCATCTACTTCAGTATTTGCAATATGATTTACGTAATTACTTATTACTTTTTGAGAAAGTCCCAAGATAATTTCTAAAACATGTCTTTCTGTATAACCAGCTTCATAAAATTTATCTAACTCTGGTTTAGAAATATTTCCTCTGTTTCTTAAGATAATAAGCGTTGTATCGTATAATGCTTGTAACTTAGCATTTGGCATAGCACTTTTATTTCTTAACGCATCAATTAGTTCAGGATTGACTTTCATCATATGTGCAATAGCAGTATGTGCCGGAACACAATAATGACATTCGTGCTCTACATTAATAGTTTGCCAAACTACAGTTAATTCTTCAGCGTCAAAAGCTGTTTGTGTAGAGAATAAATGATGTAATGTTTTATATCCTTCTAAAATAGCTGGAGATTCTGCTAATACACCATGTAAGTTTGGTAACATACCAAATGCTTTTACAGATTCTTCTAATTGTCCTTTACTTTTTTCAGGAGCTGTTTCGATAGTGTGAACAGTTAATGTACTCATATTAAAATTGATTTTAATAACTAAACAATCGGTTAGTTATTGATTAAAAAAATTATTTTTTACTAAATATGTTTTCTATAAAAATATGTAATTGTGGTTTGTTAAATACTCTAGAAGCTGAAGATAAACCGAACATAGAAACAATATAATAATCTGACTGTTCTTGAATTTGAACTTCGGAAAAGCCAGCTTCTTGTCGAACATTATTTTCAAATAAACTTCTTATTTCTTTAGTGAAGTTTGATAATTGATTTTTAATAACAGGATCAGAATCTTCGTTTAATTCATTAGCAGCATTGGTAACTAAACATCCTTTTATAAAGTCATTATTATCTTTTGCAAATTCTAAAAAATCATAGAAATATTCTTTTATTCCTACGATACCATTATTTGAATCTTTTAATTTATCTGTAATAGCTAAAAGCTTTTTTCTATAAGATTTCACACACTCTAAGAAAACACCTTTCTTACTTCCGAAACTAGAATAAATAGAAAATTTATTAATGCCCATTTGTTGCTCAAGCATGTGCATAGAAGTAGTTTCGTAACCATTTTTCCAAAACAGTTCCATTGCTTTATCGATTACTTCAGATTCTATGTATTCTTTTTTTCGTGCCATATACTTTACAAAACTAAACAATTGGTTAGAAATAAAAAGCTAGTTAACAAAAGTTTAATAATTTCTCTAAATTTTAAGATTGAGTATTCTGCCATTTCCAAGCAGATAACAGAGCTTCTTCTAAACTTTTTTCTGTTTTCCAATTCAGTTTTTCGTTAGCAATATTTGTGTCGGCATAAGCAGCTGTAATATCTCCAGCTCTACGTTCAACTATTTTATAGTTTAAATTTTGATTGGTAGCTTTCTCAAAAGCTTTAACAATTTCTAAAACAGAACTACCTTTTCCTGTTCCTACATTAAAGACTTCAAAAGCTGTTTCGTTTTTCTGATGTAGTAAACGATTTAAAGCAGCAATATGTGCTTTGGCTAAATCAACGACATGGATATAATCGCGAATGGCAGTTCCATCAGGAGTATCGTAATCATCACCAAAAATTGACAATTGTTCTCTAATTCCAGCAGCAGTTTGTGTTACGTATGGAATTAAATTTTGAGGAACACCTAAAGGAAGTTCTCCAATTTTAGCACTTTCATGAGCACCAATCGGATTGAAATATCGTAAAGCAATGGCATTTAAGCCATTTGCTTTACAACTATCTTGTATAATTTCTTCTCCAATTTGTTTAGTATTTCCGTAAGGAGATTCTGCTGGTTTAATTGGAGCATTTTCAGTTATTGGTAATTCATCTGCTTGTCCATACACTGTACAAGAAGAACTAAAAATGAAATTATTTAACTTTCTATCTCTCATTTCCTGAAGAATGTATACCAAACTACCAATATTATTCTCGTAATAATCTAAAGGTTTTTGTACACTTTCTCCAACTGCTTTAAATGCAGCAAAATGGATAATACCATCAACATGGTTATTTTCAAAAAAAGAAGTTACTTGTGCTTTACTTTTTAGATCTAGTTGAAAAAATTCAGGAACTTTACCTGTGATTTTTCCAATATTTTCTAATACTTCTATTCTGGCATTCGATAAATCATCGATTATAATAACATCAAAGCCTGAATTTTGTAATTCAACAGCAGTATGGGAACCTATAAATCCTAAACCACCAGTAACAAGAATCTTTTTCATTTTATTTTAGAAAATCGTTTACAGTTTTTGTGATGAACGCTAATTGTTCTTCATCTAATTCTGTATGCATAGGAAGCGAAATAACGGTGTCTATCAATTTATTTGTTACCGAGAAATCATCTTCATTATAACGTTCGTCTGCATAAGCTTTTTGCTTGTGTAATGGAACAGGATAGTAAATTGCATTTGGAATATTGTTATCTAACAAATGCTGATGTAATTCATTTCTTTTTCCATTGGTAATTTGTAAAGTATATTGATGAAAAACATGACAATCGCATGTATCACATATATTTCCACAAGATGAAGAAGTAGGAGTGATGATATTTTCATTACTAGCAAACGCATTGTTATAATATCTAGCAGCATCTCTCCTTGCGTTGCAATACGCATCTAAATTTGGAAGTTTAGCTTTTAAAACGGCTGCTTGAATACTATCTAAACGAGAGTTTACTCCAACTACATCATGATAATAACGTTTGTACATTCCATGATTTACAATTCCTCTGATGATATGAGCTAAATCATCGTCATTTGTAAAAATTGCGCCTCCGTCACCATAACAACCTAAATTTTTCGATGGGAAGAAAGAAGTTGTACCAACATTTCCTATTGTACCTGCTTTTTGCTTAGTTCCATCTTTAAAAGTATAATTAGCTCCAATTGCTTGAGCGTTATCTTCAATAACAAATAAATTATGTTCTTTAGCAATTTCTATAATAGCTTCCATATTTGCTACTTGTCCAAATAAATGTACAGGAACAATTGCTTTTGTTTTAGGAGTAATTGCTTTTTTAAGTGCTTCAATATCTATATTGAATGAGTCTGGTTCAACGTCAACTAAAACGGGAGTTAAGTTTAATAAACCAATAACTTCTACTGTTGCAGCAAAAGTAAAATCAACAGTAATTACTTCGTCACCAGGTTGTAATCCAAGTCCCATCATTGCTATTTGCAGCGCATCAGTTCCGTTTGCACAAGGGATTACGTGTTTAACGTCAAGATATTTTTCTAAGTCAGCTTGAAATTCTTTTACATAAGGACCATTCACATAAGCTGAAGAATTTAATACCTCTTGAATTGAAGTATCTACAATATCTTTAATTTTTTGATACTGACTTTGTAAGTCAACCATTTGAATTTTTTTCATCTAGACGTTTGTTTATGTATTCAAAAGTACAAATTTAAAACCTTTATATTTGATAAAAAACCAGCACGAATGAAAGTACTTAAAAAACTTGTTTTTTTTCTTTTAATAATCACTTCCTTACTTGTTTTAGGATATTTTATTTTCAGTAATCTTCAAAAACCTACTTACAAAGGAGAAATTTCTTTTGAGGGTTTAAAAGATAAAGTAACTGTATTTTATGATGAAGCAGGAGTACCTCATATTAACGCTCAGAATCAAGAAGATGCTTACCAAGTTTTTGGTTATGTACATGCTCAAGATCGACTATGGCAGATGGAAGTTGTTCGAAGAATTGCTGCTGGACGATTAAGTGAAATTTTTGGTAAAGAATTAATAAGAACAGATAAGTTTTTTGGAAGTTTAGGTATTGAAGAAGCCGCAGCAAAAACAATTCATAATTTAGATAAGAATTCTAAAGCTTATCAATTAGCATTAGCCTATTTAAAAGGAATTAATCAATTTATAAAAGAAGGAACTACTCCGTTAGAGTTTCATTTAGTGGGGATTGAAAAAGAAGAATATACATTAAAAGACATGTATAATGTTTTCGGTTATATGGCTTTTAGTTTCGCAGCAGCACATAAAACAGACCCGCTATTAAACGAAATTAAACAGAATTTAGGAGCAGATTATTTGACTGAATTAGGCATTCAAACGGAACATGGTCAGTTGATAAAAAATGCAAGAAAACCTGTTGTACAAGCTCAAATGACTGCGGCAATTAATAAAATTTACGAAAAGTTACCAGTGCCTAGTTTTATAGGGAGTAATTCATGGGTTTTAGGACCGAATAAAACTAAAAATGGAAAAGTTATTTTCGCTAATGACCCACACATTAACTTTTCTCAACCTTCTGTATGGTACCAAAGTCATATTAAAACACCAGATTTTGAATTGTATGGATTCAATTTAGCTTTAACTCCTTTTCCTTTGTTAGGACACAATAGAAATTATGCTTACGGATTAACAATGTTAGAAAATGACGATGTTGATTTTTATATAGAAAAAGACCATCCGGAAAATCAAAATCAATATAAAACTGTTGATGGATATAAAAATTACAAAACGTATTCAAGAACAATAAAGGTTAAGAAAGAGAAGGACAGTACTTATCAAGTAAGAGTAAGTCAGCATGGTCCTATCATGAATGATATTGTAGAACAAATTCAAGATGAACGTCCAATAGCAATGAAGTGGATTTATACACATTTACCTAATCAGTTGTTAGATGTGTGTTATGAAATGTCACATGCGAATTCTTTAAGTGAATTTAAAAGGGGAGTTTCTAAAATTCACGCTCCAGGTTTAAATGTAATGTACGGAGATGCAAAAGATAACGTCGCTTGGTTTGGAGCCGCTAAATTATATCAGTTTAGAGATAGTTTAAACACCAAAGTTTATTTAGATGGAACTACAGGAAAAGACGAGATTATTAATTTCTTGAATTTTGGAGAAAATCCTCAAGCAATAAATCCAGATTGGGGTTATGTGTATTCTGCAAACAATCAGCCAGATTCTGTAGCAGGAAAATTATACCCAGGATATTATTTACCAGAAGATAGAGCAAAACGTATTGTAACTTATATTGAAGAAAAAGAAAAATTTACAAAGGAAGACGTTTCAAAAATGATGAATAATGTTAACTCTTTAGTTGTTAAAGAAGTTATTCATACAGCATTAAAAAGTATTTCTGAAAACGATTTAAATACCAAAGAAAAAGAAGCGGTTCAATTTTTAACAGCTTGGGATGGTAACTATTATAAAGAAAGTGTGGCTCCAACAATTTATACAAAGTTTATTTATCAGTTTTTAGAGAATACCTATGAAGATGAACTAGGAGAAAAAGCTTTTTTACAGTTTTTAGATGGTGCACCATTGCAGAAGAAAATGATTGCTATTCAAATGAATAGAGAAGCTTCGGTTTGGTGGGATAACATAAATACAAAAGAAATAAAAGAAGATAAGAAACAGATTGTAACAGCATCATTAAAAGAAGCGGTTGCCTTTTTAGAGAAGCAATTAGGAACAGATCTTAATACTTGGAAATGGAAAAGAGTTTTATCTGTAGAACACGAACATCCTATAGGAAAAGCAGGAGGTTTATTACGTAAGTTTTTTAATGTTGGGCCATTTGAAACGAATGGAGGAAACGAGGTAATTAATAATCATATTTTTAGGTTAAATGCTTCAGGTATTTATACAGTAGTTGGAGGTCCGTCAACTCGAAGAGTTATCGATTTTTCAGATATAGAAAATAGTATTTCAATCTTACCAACAGGACAGAGTGGAAATAGATTTAGTCCTTATTATAAAGATCAAGCACAAAAATATCTTGAAGGAAAGTATATCAAAATGAAATTGAATCAAGAAGAGATTCAAAAATCAGAAAACAAATTAGAATTTTTACCAAAGTAATGAAAAAGCCAAACCATTAAGGATTAAAAGGAGAAAAGCTAATAAACTCCCAATCTGCTGTATAATATGTTTTGGTTTGTATCCATTTTTCAGGATTAAACAACCAGTATCGTCCAGTTCCCATAGTAGTTTCTAAATCTTCAGTGTTTTCTTGATCTAAAACTAATGTTGTACTTCCAGATAATTGTAAAGCATTTCCATTTTCATAATCAATAAATAACAATCCAGATTTAGGGCATTGTAAGAAGTTACCTAGAGTATTAAACAAATTATTACCAATATAATCAGGGATTTTTAAGATATCATTTTCTAAAAGCTGAATAAAACCTTTTGGTCCGCCTCTATGAGAAGCATCCATATTACCATGTTTATTTACACTTCCTAAGAAGAAAGTATCAGCATTAGTAATCCAATTTCGTTGAAAATCGTTTAAAATAGTTCCTGTAGTTTGTTCACTTTTAACGCTTGTGTTTTCTTCTGAAATTGATAATACGCGTTGTTGTATGTATTTTGGACAATTAGGATAGGCTTCAGTTATAGAAAATATAATCGTATCATTTATAATTTCAGCACTGGCATTCATTCTATATCGAGTGCGAGAAGCAGTATCGATAAATAATAAACCGACATTAGTATTCGTTGGTATGTTCGTTAAAAAAATATCTTTTTCATTACGTTGGGTTTTATTTAAAAATATGTCTAACTGTTTTGGATTTTGAACTTTAATAAAACCTTTATTGCCAATAATCATTGATGTCCAAATATGATTTTCTTCATCTGTAGTACTAATAATAACAGTGGTTTGTTGTTCTATAAATGGAATTAGCTCATTTAGGATATGATCTTTTAATAAACGTTCTACTAATTTAGGTGGATGATAAGCTTTATATTTTTTTTGAAGTTCTAATTCACCTTTATGAAATGGCTGTCTCATATTATTGTTTTTAGTGTAATTATTTTTATTACAGTTTTAATTAAAAAAATTAGAAACTATTTTTAAAAGTTTCTAAAGTTGTTTCTTCTAATTTTAAAAGAATAGCATTGTCAATTTCTTGATATAAACTATTAAGTTTAGTGTTAATTTTTTTTCCAACCTTACAAGTTTTATCTGGAGTTTCACTTCTTATTTCAAAAACATGATCATCTTTTTTTATAGCTTTAAAAACATCAGCGAGTAAAATTTCACTAGCATTTTTAATAAGTTTTACTCCTCCATTTTTACCTTCTTTACTTTGAATTAATTCGGCTTCTTTTAATTTTCTTAATTCTTGTCGTACTAAAACAGAATTTATATGAATACTTTCTGCCATTATTTTTGAAGAAATCCATTTTTCAGGAAACATAGCTAGAAGTGTCATTATATGTAAAGAAGTGGATAGGCTGCTTTTTACCATTTAATGTAATTTAAAATATTACAGTTTAAAAATACTATAATTATTTTAAAAAGATAATTTCAATTGATCTCCTTCAGAAATGGCTTCCCATTGAGTACATAAATGATCAAATTCTATTTTTAACTCTTCAATAATTTTAAGATTTAATTCAGGTATTTGAACATTATTTAAATTATTTGCTTCCCAAGTAACTAAAGAAATATAGTCATCAATTTTAGCGGCACCAGAACCGATAGCTTGTAAATTTCTTGTCATGATTTCAGCTAATAAAGCTTCTTGCTCTAAGTTTTTAATAATTTCTTTATCAGATAATTCTTCAATAGACATTCCTGATTTTATATTACCGTAAAAACCTTTGTTGAATTGAAACTTTTTTTCGATGACATAATGAGCTATATCATGATTTGGAAGATTCGGACCTAAATTATAGCTTGTAAAAGTCTTGTTTTCTCTTTGACATGTTAAGGTATTTCGATCTTTTCCTTTTGTAATAATTATTTCCATAACAGTTTAATTATGATAAATATAATTAATTACTAAGATAAGTTATAAATACATTGTTCTCGTATTTTCCAAACGGTTTCAAAATCAAAAGGGATATTATTGTTTTTAATCCAGTTTTTCATATATTCTTTATGAAACTGAACTTTGTATTCTGCAACTTGATTTGGAGTGATTTCAATTTCTGAAAGAATATCATTCTCAATCCTTATAATTGAAGATGAGCTAGATGTGAAATCAAAACGTTTTTCTTGTATAGATAAATAACAGTGTGCTTCAGGTACAAAGTCTAGATTATTTTCTACTAATACATTTCCAATACCAGGAGTGTTTTTATGATTCATTTTATAAATTCCTAAGATCAAACTAACATTAGGAATCTGATTTACATCTGCTAAAGCTTTTAAAAGTGCATGTTTAGAACTACAACTTCCTTTTTTTTCAGATAAAACTAAAGAAAAATCATATCTATTTTCATTTCTACCATAGGGTAAATTTGCAATAAACGAGGTTAATTCATTCCAAGAATGAATATTTAATTCTTTAGCTAAAAGCGTTAACTTATCAGTAGAGTTTAATGTATGATTTTTATGGAGAGTCACTTTCAAAGTAATTTAATTCAGAAATTTGTAGTGATCTTTTTTAGTTTGATGTAAAGCAAGAATCTCAAAATGTTTTTTATGCATCATATCTTCTTGTTTAATTTCTTTTAAAGTATCTAAAGTTTCAAAATTCTCAATAGAGAAAATAAGATAACCATGATTAGATAAAGTATCGAAAAGATCGTTTCTTTCACCTTGATCTAAATATCGATAACATTCTACCATTAATGCAGGTTTATAAGTGTTTAAAATGTCTGGAATAGTTTTTAAAATTTCTTTGTCATAACCTTCTGCATCAATTTTGATTAAACTTAATTGTTGAAGCTCAGTAATATATTTTTGAGTTAAATAATTATTCAAATTTTTTCCTTGAACCTCTAGTGTGTAGTTATGTTTGTGTTCTTTTTTTTGTATTTGAGACAAAAAACCACCATTACAAAAAGAAGCATCACTATAGTTAAAAACGAATGTTCCTTCTTTTTCTGTAACAGCAAAACATTCTGGAATTATAGCAGTTGTTTTAGGATTAAGTTCAGTGTTCTTTTTTAAAATTTTAAACACATAAGGATTAGGTTCTATAGCTAAAACTTTACCTTGTTTACCAACTGCTAAACTCATAGGAATTGTAGTGTCTCCGGTATGAGCGCCAATATCTATAATAAAACTGTTTTTAGTTGTAATAGACTTGTAAAAATTGATGTTTTCTATTGAAATCTTTTTAGGTTTCTCTAAAGGATGCAACCATTGTGCATATCGAATATGACCAAATTGAGGTACTTGAAAATCTTTTATTTCATAACTATATTCTTTAAAAGTTTTCTTTATCGATTTCTTCTTTAATTTTCTTTTGATATAGTTAAATAAACTCACTATAACTATGCTTTCTTTTTAGGATTGTAAATGTAATTAAAATGATAAACCTGAGAGTTACTTACGTTTAAGTAATACTTCTGAAAAAGTGCTTATTGAATTAAACCGTATGGATAAATCGTATAATTATTGTCCATTAAACGTTTGTATTTCTTTTGAAGCTTATGAAGGCTTAGTTGTTCACACACTGCTTCCATATAATTAAATAAAATGTATTTGTGAACTGAAGTAATATTTGTACTATCAAATTCTTTGTCTATTGCTATTACTTTATCGTGAGCAAAATGGTTAATATTGGTATTGTATTTTTTGAAATAGTTATCATCCATAATAATTGAATCCATAATAAGTTTTAGTTCAACTATAGACCGAATTAAGAAATGATCTGGTAAATTTTCATAAAAACTTAATAAATCTTCCAGATCACCACCCCATTTAGGTTGAATAAATTCTGTGTAATGTAAATAAGGCCAAATTAATTCTGGATTACTTTTTGAAACTTTATGAAAGGCATTAGTTGCAGAATGACTATTACTTAAACTCATATACAAACGAATCTTTCTTGCGTTTAATTCTGGAGTAAAAAAAGAGTTTTCAGGAATTTCACTGAAGATTTCTTTAGCTTCTATTAAATATTCGAAAAAACTTTCTGCATTTTTTTCAGAAACATCTTTTGCTAATTTATGACTCCTAGCAATCCATGCTAAGTGTAAGTAAAAAACACCTAAAGTAAGTCTAGAAAAATCGGTATTCTCGCTAGTATGCCAAGTCAAAATATCCTCTTCATTAAGAGATAAAGCTAAATGATCTACAATTTGAGTGATATCATTCAAATCTTGTTTAAGAATATAATTTTCTATTTGATCATAGTTTTTATTTTTTATCCAATTTTCAATTTCTTCAGCAGATTGTAAACCTAAAGAGTATTTTCGTCGATGCTTTTTTTTACTTTTTTTGTATGTAGCAATGACGAAATAAATTAGAATTACAACACAAAGTATAACTATGGGGTTATTCATTTTTAGATGATTTTTGGATAAAAATACTAAGATTAATTTTTATTAAAGCTTTGTTGATAACATAACAATTTCAGTGCAAATTCACCTACCTAATCTTCTTTTCATAAAGCGTATTTGTAGATAAGGCTACTTTTTTAGTTCCTACATTTTTGAAACCTAAATTTTCATAATAACTACAGAGTTTACTATTATTACTATCGGCATCTAAACGGATGTAATTATAGTTTTCTTTTTTAGCTTGATCACTAATTTGCTGAATAATTTTAGCACCTAATCCTTTACCATTATATTTTTCTCTAATTACTAATGAATGAATATATTTTGCAGGAACTTCTTGTTCTCCCCAATACAAAGTATCTTTAGTCATAATTCTAACCATTCCCATATTTTCATCTCCATTTTCAATGAAAAAGAATTCTTCATTTTGAATTCCTTCTTTCACCCAATTAATTTTTTCAATAGGTGGATTTTTCCAGTATTGCCAGTGATTTATATTTTTTTGATGAATCTTTTCAGCTGTTTCTTTAAATAGCTTTAAAACAGAATTTGTTTGTTGAGGTGTAATTCGTTTGAAAGAAATATTCATTTCATAAGTTTTAGAAAATGAAAATACTTAAAAATAGCATTAATATTACTAATGATAAGTTTAAAATATTACACTTTAAATCTTTTTAATTCCATAAAAATTGATATTTTTATTGTGATTAACCACAACCTCCTGCAATAATGCATTCATACGATAGTATAAAAGAAAATGCTGTTACTAAAGACAGTACAAACAAAAAAAAGCAAACAGCTCAATTAAAGGATAATAGATCAAGTTCTGCAAAGTTTACGGAATTACAATCGAATGTAGATAATAGCGCTAAAGTTGTTCAACAAAAAGAGAAATCAGAAGCAATTCAAGATGCAACAGTACAAAGAGCAGAGAATAAAACAGGTTTACCAGATCAGTTAAAGTCAGGAATAGAAGCTTTATCTGGAATCGATATGAGCGATACACGTGTACATTACAATTCATCTGAACCTGCACAATTACAAGCGCATGCGTTTGCACAAGGTAATAATATTCATATTGCTCCCGGACAAGAACGTCATTTAGCTCACGAAGCATGGCATGTTGTACAGCAAAAACAGGGTAGAGTTAAGCCAACAACTCAACTTAAAGGAAAAACTCTTGTTAATGATGATCAAGGTTTAGAGAGAGAAGCAGATATAATGGGAGCTAGAGCAGAATCGATCACACAAAAGAAATCCAATGAGGTTCAAAAGAGTACAGTACAAAGTAAAACTGTACAGCGTCAGGTAGCAGATTGGAATGCTGCAGTGTGTGCTAATGGAACTACAGTGTATCATAATACAAGTCAAGATTCTGCAGTAAGTTTAGTAACTGATGGAGTTCGTCAAGTTGAAAATGCTTGGGGAGGAGGTATACTAGGTGCAGGTTTTTACACACATAAAACTAGAATGGGAGCAGATGTTTATGGAAACAGGTTTACTCTTCAATATAGAATAACTGCTGCTTTAACAGGTCAAGTCGTTCCAAGAGCACTCATAGCTCATGGTATACCTGGCGGTACAGATTATGTTACTGGTAATGATTTTTTAACAAATGAAGATGATGCTAATGAAGTTAAATTACATTCTGGGAATCATTTAGCTTTTGTTGCGGTAAGAGATAATAGAACAGGAGTAAGTTACAATAATGCAGCTGCATTTATAAATGCTATAATGCAATAGACTTATTAGTTTTGAAAATAATATAAAAAGACCGAGATGTAAATATGAAATTCTTGGTCTTTTTTATGTAGGATGTTAAAGTGATTATTCATCCACCTTTGTAAACTTACAACGGTATGCATTCACAACACCTTTTATAATTTTAAATAAAGCCTCAATTAAAATAAGAATACCATAAAAACCAACACCATGTTTCCAGTGAACTTTCATATGGAGTACATCTGCTTTGTAAATTTGTTCAATTCCAATGATGATTAAACCAATTGAAGTAATTAATTTGATATAAGGATTATCTACAATTTTAGAAATATAAGACATTGTTTTTTGCATAGGAGCACTATAATTTTTTAAGTAATAATTGTTTTAAGAGATATCTACGTCTTCTTCACCGGCATTATCAAAAGATATTGAACCTAGCCAAAGACATTTACAGGTACTTCCATCATCAAGAGCATTCATGTTATTAATAAATACATCAGCAATTCCAGGTGTCCATGGTGTTACAGTACACGGTACACATGGAGCAGTTGTTGTAGCACCACTACTAGATGCAATTACAGATGAAACTGTTGGATTTGTTGTTGATGAACATTCACCAAACGATAAAATATTTACTAATGGAATATAATCGTTAATTGTAGCAGAAGGCATACTATCAGAGTTTACCATATTTGTTGGTAATACTGTAAATGTTGACGATGCTGATCCGAAAGAACATGAAATAGATGCTCCACTACACGCTAAATTTGCCATAATTTAATTTTAATTAAGAGTTTTATTAGATTTCTGATATTCTCTTTTAATACCAGTCATTATATTTTTATAATTAATTTTCTTTTCTCCTCGTTCTGCTGCTTTTATTGCACAATATCTGAGTATGTTTAGCATTTCTCCTCCAGATAATTCGTGATTTTTAGCAATTTCATCCAAAACAATTTCTCCTTCGTCAATTTCAAAAGTATTAGAAAGCATATTTTTCCATAAGGTTCTTCGCTCTTGATATTTTGGTTTGGTAAAGTGAATTGTATTTTGAAAACGCCTTAAAAAAGCTTCATCAATATTGGATTGTAAGTTAGTGGCTAAAATGACTAAACCATCAAAACTTTCTATGCGTTGTAATAAATACGCTACTTCCTGATTAGCATGTCTGTCATTAGATGAATTTGTATCTGTTCGTTTACTAAACAAAGCATCTGCTTCATCGAAGAATAGAATCCAGTTTTTAGATGCAGCTTTATCAAACAATTGACCAAGGTTTTTTTCAGTTTCACCAATGTACTTTGAAACAATCATAGACAAATCAATTCTAAAAACAGGCGCTTGAATAGATTTTCCTAATAATGTCGCAGCAAGAGTTTTTCCAGTTCCCGGTGGTCCGTAAAACAATAAACGGTATCCTGGTTTTAAATTTTTATTGAGTTGCCAATCTTTTAGAATTAACTGACTGTGTTTAAGCCATAATTTTACTTCTTCTAATTGGTTTTTTGTGGCTATTTCTAATACTAAATCATTCCAATTTAATTTTGTTGTAATTTCTTCAGCAGGAAATTTAGAGTTATATTTTGGAATATGTTTTTTATGGGTAATTAATAAACTTAAAAACTCCTCAGATAAAACTAAAGGTTCATTTAATAAAACAGGAAAATTTTGAGCTTTTAAAATTCCTTCTTTATACAATGAGTTTTCTTCATAAATAAAGCTCATAAAATTCATTCGAATAGAAATATCATCAGCGCCGCCAAGTAAAAAACAAACCGTTTCTAAAGTAGGAATAAAACCATGTTGGCTCTCATCTTTTAATCCACCAAATTCCGAAAAATTAGCATCTATAGATTTATTTTTCAAAAGAAATAAATCTAAACTTTGAGGTTTAATATAGCGAGCTAATGTAACTACTAAGATTAATCGTTCTTCAAAACTTAAATTATGTTTTCTTAAGATTTGAGCATAACCTGTGTTATCATTTTCTTCAATATACGGTAAACCAATTTCTTTAATATTATTATATGGAGTTTCATTTCTAAAATATAAAGCTAACCCCGTTTCAATAACAGTTTCTAACCAATTGATATCTTGTTGAAGTGTAAGTGTTGTTTTTGCTATTGTCTCCATATCGTTTCCAATAATTTTTCCATCCAGTTTAACTTTAATTGTCCGATAGTCCACGGAATATGATCTAAAAGCATATCAAATGATTTTTGTTCTACCACAAGAACAAATTTTTTCTCTTCTTCTATAATGCTTCCAGGTCTTATCAAAAAAGACATTCTTAATCCTTCAACAGAAGTATTACCTAAAGTACTCCATTGTTGAATTATTGCTTTTAGCATACTGTCGATTAAATTTTTTTCATCATCTGTTAGTGAAATTTCAGGACCTAAAGGTTCGTAAATATCTACACCACAAATTATTTTATTTAAGAGTAGTAAATGTTCGCCGGGGTTAGTATTTCCTGTAACAGCGTATTGTAAAGCATACATTCCTTTTTGCTTACTGGCTTCATCTTTAAAAATTCTATTTTCTGTTAATCCCATACGAGAAAATAACATTGGGATATATGGACCTAAAATTATCATTCCAGCATTTTCAATGTAAACAGCACCTTCCATAGAGCGTTCTTTTTTAGAAGTTAATCTTCTGAAATCTCTATTTTCTTTTTGTTCAATATTTGTATTTGCTTCAAATAAAACGCTTAATTCTGCATGTATTTTTTCTGAAATAGAATTATTGCTTAGAACTATTTTTTCAAGTATGTCATCTTTATCAATAGTATTGTTTTCTAAAGTAGATAAACTACTGAAAAGTAAAAGACTCCAGTTTTGAATTGACCAATTTTGTGTTCCATCTAAAGCAATTTTTAATATAACTTTATTGATGAAAAATCTCCAAAGATTTTGATACTTAAGAACAGAAATATGTTTTTTAAGTTGATTAAAAATTTCAAAAACTGTAGTTAATTTTGATTGATCTGCTAGAGAAAATAATGAAAGCAAAAGTGTTTTTTGTTGTTTAGCATTTACTTCTTCAACAAATAAAGATCTAAATGATTTTCTCTTTAAATGAAAATAAAGTTCGTTAGGATTTTGTTTATGAATTAATTTAAAAATAGAAATGATTTTCTCTGCTTTTGATTCTAATTTACTTGAATCCCAAGTAGTATTGTTTTCTAATTTTATGAATTCATTCTCGTATTTGCTTTCTATATCAGGAATTTTATTGTCTAGAATTTCTTCAAGTTTCTTATAGATTGATGAGGTTGATTTCTGATCTTCTATTCGATAATAGACTAATTGATAAAAATCCGTTTTTGATAATGTTATCGTTTGTGTAATCTGTTCCGTCACAAATTCAATTAATGCAGTTAATTGAAAGTTTTGATGTTTTTCAAGAAAAACAAAAAGTATTGCATTTATATTTTTACCAATTTTTTTAGGTAGAATTCTAGTTCCAAAAATATCTTTTTGTAATACGACTTCTATTAGCTTTTTAAATTCAAAGATCTCTTTTGTGTTTGAAGAATATCTATGGCTAATAAATATTTCAAAGCTTACATCTGTTAATACTTCAAAAACTAATTTTTTATGAGAAGAATTTTGAAACCATTTGCTGAAAAACTCTGGTTTAAAATGTAAAACTTGATTGATGATTTGTTGTAATTCTTTTACATGGAGATTTTTATTCCACCAAGGCAATGTTCCTTTTTGAATAAAATATTGAACCGTGTCTAAAGCATATTGAAGTGTGCTATTTTCTTCAATTGTATTTGCTGTTTTTTCTTGTGTAATAGTGATTAAAGTATCTGTGATAAATTGCGGAATATCATAAACAGATTTTTTTTCAATCAATTTAAAGCTAATTTCTTGCAATGTAATTTGATACTTTTTAGCAAAAACAATTAATACTTCTTTAATACTTTGCTGTAAGTTTTTATGATCTCGATTAAATAGTAATTGTTTAATACTTAAGACTAATTCTTTGTAAGCAAATTCAGAAATAACATTTTCGCTAGGTTCTGTATGATAAACATCTTCATTTTGAATGAGATGTTCTGCTTTAGTATTATTTTTAATAGCAGTGTAAGATTCTGCTATAGTTTTTATTAACGTATTTGCTTTCTGATCTAACTTTAAAATATTTTTAATCTGAATCAATTCAGAAATAATTAAATGAACATGTTCTCCTTTTTTATCTAATTCATCTAATCGTTGTTGTAACCATACTAAGAGAACATTATTACTTGTACTTCGGTTTTTTGAATAGGTTTCTAAAAATGAGATGATTAATTTATATGTAGATATTTGATAATATTGCTGATAAAATTCTTGTTCAAATTCTTCAAAACTAATTTTACTTTTTTCCGTTATATACGGATATAATTTTGCAATATATTTTTTAGAGTTTACAGTGTTTGTGTTGTAATTATTCTGTTCCTTTTTGAATTGATGTGATGTTATATTTTGAACAAATGATCGTACAGTTTCTCTTGAGTTTTTTATTGGGTTATCAGCATAAAAGCCTAGCATTTCTATAAAAGTACGATCAATAACAAACGATTGTATGGTTTGGTTTAAAAACTCATGAATCGTGTTTGTTGATTTATTTTTTACAGCAATAAAAGTTTGTAAAATGATACTGTTTATCTTGGCTGTAAGTTGTTGGAATGTAATTGATGGTAGAGAAAAACTTGTTGAAATCTGATTTAATTCTGAAACAAAAGTTATGGTGTTTTGAATAATCGAGTTTGAACTTTTTTTAATGAAAATATCGAGGATGTCTTTTCCAAAAAATTGAATAAATAATTCAATATTTTTTTCATCTAGTTGAATAAAAGAAAAGAAAATAGTTTCGAATAAAGTTGGTTTCTCTTTTATTAAAGCATTTATTTCTCTTTTAAAATGTTGTAAAGAAGAAAAGTCGCTTTCAATAGGTAAGCTTTTATGCGTTAAGAAATATTTGAAAGTATCTGAAAAATTAAGTTTAGATGTTGTTTTTACTATATCATCGAAAGTCAATTCTTCTTGTAATTGCACAATGATTTTTTCAAAGTTTGCACTTTTGTTATTATTCTTTAATTGAATACCTGAAGCAATTTTACGGAGTAAAACAGTGTAGGACATATTATACTTTGCCGCTACTTTTTTAATTAAATATTTTAAAAAACTTTTCTGGTTTGTATAACCTGTAACTTCTGTAAAAATATAAGCTAATATAATTTCCCAAACAGCATTTCTAAAATAACTTTGGTGTGTTTCGACTAAATGATGTTTTTTTTGATAATCGATAATTGTTCTTCTCGATTGATTAATAAAAACACCTTCTTCATTCTTTATAGCAACAACTAACTCTTCTAGCGGAGGATCTTGTAATTGAGATATTAATCGTTTTCTAATACTTTCTTTTTTACCTTCTTTTTTTAAATCAGTAATTAAAACTTCACGATCTTCTTTTAAAGCTTCAGATAACAAAACAATCGGGTTTTGAGATGATGGAACATCCCATTGTAAGTATCCATTTCTAAGAAAAAACAAGAAACGATCTGCATATGTTTTATGTATAAATTGTCGTTTTCCTTGTAGTAAAGTTCCGCTATATGTATTCTTTTTTAAAAAATTTGAAAGAGCTTCTTCTATTTTATAACCTAACTCACGATCAAAATTTGCCGCAGAAATACTTCCCAAATCCAATACAATTTCATCGTATTGATCTAAATATTTAGGAGAATGAAAAGTATCCATCACTTTAAGTAATATATTTTGAATCGTATGTTCTTGAAGTTGACTTACCCTAGATTGGTAGGTGTAACTTTTAGAGGCATCATCTAATTCAATATGATACTGCTGACTTTTTATGATATGTGTTTGATCATTTTTCAATCTTCAGTAGTTAACTTTTGTAATAAAATAATTAGCTCGTAAGCATATTCGTTAATTTCTTCTTTAACAGAATTTTCTGGGTTTTCAATTTGTAAGAGTTTTAACCATTTAAAATAAAAGGTTTCAAAAACTTGCATGTCATTATAATACAACCAATAAATGTCTGATCTAATATGAATTGGTATTTCTTCGTAAACTGTATTTTCAAAGAATTTTTGAAAATTTTCATTTTGAAAACGAACAGGCCAAGAAGGAAGTAAAAAACTCATTCGGAAAGAAAAGAAATTTTCATCAACACGCTCTGATCCATAATACACATAACATGTGGTTATTGATTCTATGGTTTCTTTTTGAAGTTGATTTCTTATATTTTTAATTTTTTGAATTTCTTGTTCGGCTAATTCTTTAGTAATGAAATCATTTTTAGAAACAGCAATTGTTTTTCCATGAACAGATTGTATCGAAAGTTTATATGCTCCAACAATAGTTTCTGTTTTAAAAGTTAATTCTTCGGAAGTTAAACCATTAATTAACTGATCTAAAAATTCATCTCTATTAGCAAAAGTTGTTTTTTCAGGATGTGTAAGAATACAAGTTAACGTAGTATCAAGTAAAGATAAATCAATTTCAAAACCAAAATGATTTTCAAAATAAGAAGGCAATAATAAAACATGTTCTAAAGCAAAGAAACCTTCACTTTCTCTGCTTACTTCAGTAAGAAACTCAACAGTTTTTTCTATAGTTTCTAAAGCAGCTTCTTTGCTATTAACAATATGGGCAATGTTAGATTTTGTAGTTTCTCCTTTATGTAAAATATAATATACTTCGTCTTCTATATTTTCTTTAATGGTATAGTTGTTAATTGCAATACCATTTTTTAAAACTTCATTTAAAAGTGTTTCTTCACTACCAGCATAATGCATGGTTTCAAAGAGATTTTCTTCATCTTCACTATTTTTAACCAAGTATGAAATTTCATCAATTTCAATAAATTCTAAAGGAGTTTCAATTGTAATTTCATGAAAAACAATATCTATTTCCTCTTTTTTAGGATGAATATCTATCCCAGAATTGGTTACAATTTCAGAAAGCGATGTAATATGTGTATGATGAATTGCTGTAAGAATTGCTATTTTTTTAAATATTCCGCTAAAACTTATTGCAACATTGTCTTCGTCGATAACTTCATTGTAAGTGTAATTGAAAGATTTCCCTCTATTATAACTTATGGCATCATATTCACTAACAAAATCTTGCTTAATAGTAAGTAAGTCGTTTTTGAAACTTTCGTCAGGAATAATTCCTTCATAACTATTCTTGTTGATTTTACTTAACGAATACATTTGAAAAGCTTCGTTATATCTAGCTAATAATTGATCTGCTATTTTATTTAAACGTTCAGAAGCATGTTTATCAAAAAATAAGTTTAAATCATTCGTCACAATATTCCAATATCTAGCAGTTTCCTCTGTGCTAAAAGTAGTATTAACAGGTTCTATTAATTCTATAATTTCTTTTACATCGGGTAAGGTGTTCGTAAAATAAGATGCACTTACATTTCCATGAACATCGTATAAATTATAAATATTAGAAAGTTGTGCTAAAAAGTTAACTATCAGTTGATCGAAAGGCAATAAATACGCTTTTAATTGTTTTGCTTGAGCTTGTCGTAGTGGTGTTGCATTACTACTTATTCCACGATCTCCAATACCATAAATTTCTGGTAATTGTTTACGAATTGGAAAATGATAATTGATATCTAAATTTTTCCCAGTCGGTATAGGAATATTATTTTCTGAATTAGATGCAGCTTTAAATTTACTTGCAGTTAAAGCTTGAATAAAAGAGAGTTGTTTTTTTGTGTCTTGTAAATCTGGTAAAAATGTAATTCCAGAATTTTCGAAAACTAATTTTTTATTTGATGAAGGAAAAGCGACTCTTACAGTTGTGTTTTTTGGAACGGTAAATTGATCTTTTATCGACACGATTTCGTGAGTATTTTCATCTCGATAATTCAGCGAAAAGTAATTGATGTTTACAATGCCAGGAAGTGTAGCAATGGCTTTAATTACTTCAGAAATATTTACTGTATTTAGAGGTTCTTTTAAACTTTTATCTTTTATAAATCCATTTAATAAATTGGGTCCATTAAAAATTTCATTTGTAGATAAACCTTCTTCTTGCAGTTGGCTTAAAGAATGATAGCTAATTTCTGGCGCTAAATGATTGTTTACGCAGTGTAAAATATTAGCTAATGCTTCTTCAGCGTCCACCATATCAGAAAGCACAATTTCACACTCTATATTTAATAGTAAAGGTTTGTATATTTCTATAGCGTATAATTCTTCACAAAGATTTCTGTTTTCATGATAAATTTTAACAATGTCATTTATCATTTTTTCATTTTCTCTTTCCTCAAGAACTTTGTTCGTATGATATTTACTTTTTTCTACATAAACATGTAAAAGTCCTTTAATATTATTTAGCTCTTTATCGTAATTATCTACAGGATAAATCCAAATGTTTTTTACATTCTGAATTCGATCAATCCAAATTTTTCGGTAATCATTAAATGTAATCGGACTTGTAGTTAAGATATCAGAAGCGGTAAAAAAACCATTATCTCCAGAAACTAAAGGCTCTTTTTTAGAAGAATGTAAAAGATCTTCTACAGGTAAATTTGCTTTATATGCAACTTCAGTTATCGCATAAGATATATTTTCGAGTAAGGTTATACCAGGATCGTGTTCATTATAGTCAGTCCATACATCACCACAAAGCTTTTGAAGAATCTCCAAAGCTTCTTTATGTAATTCTTCATAAAGACTAGAACCTTTTTTCTTTTTAGAAATGTATCCTTTGTTATTCATAAAATAGTTACGCTACTACTTAAAAAGTTCGTTCATTTGAGTGTCCCACAATTTGGTGATATGATATTTTATATCAACATCATCACCATAATTCGATTTTGTTTTTAACTGTAGTTTGTAGTTATAAGTAGATCCTGTAAAACGAATTGCTATTTTATTCCAGAACCAGCCGTAATGAGCCTGAGTTTTTCTGATTTTATGATGTGATTTACCAAATGTGCTTACAGCGTGAGCGTGTAATAAAGCATATCTGCCAGATTTTTCTTTTCCAACTTGTGCCATAATCTCAAAAGCAACACAACCATCTAAATTGGTAAGAATATCATGCCATTGCCCATCTGCAGGAACAGTAGCTATTTTATAAGTTCCTACTCGTGTATTTGTGCCTAATGTTCCATTTACTTCTAATGTTGTTTTAGGTTTACGAGTTCCAATACCAACTTCTCCAGTTTTTTGAAAAGCAATTACATTATTATGTTCTTTTTCTGTTATCGGAGCTATAATAGAAAGTGATTTATCATCTTGCTGATTTAAATCGATGCTCCATTGTGGTATATCATCTTCAACATTTTGATAAAAACTCATCACGCGATTCGATTCTTTTCCTTCAGGAGAAAGAATTAAACCATCTTCTTCGGTTTTAGAAATCCCGTCATCTACTTTATTTACCATCGAATCAATTAGGCTAAAGAAATTGCTTTCTTTAGGTCTAGCACCAGCGGTAAAAAGTACTTTAAGGCTCTGTCTGTTTAATAACTTAATTTTCAATGTTTCTATATTTTGTTGAATGGTTATTCTATATTAAAATTTAAAATAGTGTCGATCTTTTTTTCTTGAATAGTAACTACCTTAGGTTTTATCTCTTGAGTAATTACTGAAGTAGGAATTGTATTTTCTTCCTCAGGGAAATCATGATCATCTGCAATAATATAATCGACTCCTATTCTGAAATTCTGGCTTTCTATTTCTTCAATAGTTTCATCTTCTAAAATAGAAGAAGTATATATGTTATGTTTTAATTTAGGTACTAACATCGACCAAGGTAACGTAGGTTGTATTTCTTGATTTTCTTCGTAAACTTTTAAAGAAAAATCATCGGTACCTTTTTTAATAATATGTTCTATCTCTAATTTTTTAATGGATTGAATGTAGGATAGGTTTTCTAAATATGTTTTTAAAGTTCTTGGTACAATACTGCCTCCGATTCCAACTGTTTTTTCTTTGTTTTTATTGGAAACAGGACATAAATATTCGTTTAATTCTTTATTCAATTGTTCGATATAATATCCGCCTTGATCATCTATGTCGAATTGAACAACACAGGTAACCAATAACCATTCTGGAGTTGGATTTTGGACGTTTATCTTAATGAATGAATTTGATTTAGTTTTTATGAATTGTTGAATTACGAATAATTCATTGTTATTAAAATAATGGTGATTATCGTATTGCCATTGTTTGGATAAAACAACTAAAGTTACTTTACCAGCTTGAGGTTTAAATTGCGCATTTTTATTAGTGCATTTTACAGTAGCAATTTCATGATACTGTTGTAAAATCAAATGTTCATAGTCCCAGATAGTTAAAGCTCGATCTTTATGACGAATTCTTTCACTAACTTCTGTATAAAATAATTCAGGAATTGTTGGTGTTTTTCCACCAAAAGAAGATTGAGGTTGAACAACCTTTTTTATGTCGGCAATCTTCTTGCCTAGTTTAGTAATATTTCCAGCTTCAACTTTCTTTCCAATAACATTTTCATCGTTATTCGTACAAACTGCAACGACAGCATTTGTATAAATGCCATTGAAAGTAGGGTATTTATATGCGTCGTGTAAAGCAACAAATCTAAGTTCGAAATTGTCGTAATTCATTTCGTCAGTAAGACGAGGAATTAAGATTTCAATAATTCCAGAAGCACTTAATTGATGAGTACTATCTGAAATGATATTTTTTTTAGGTAAAGTAACCCAACGATCTGCTTTTTTATATTCAACGATTAAATTATTAGCTCTTTCAAAATTAGTTGGTGTTGAATTATTAACATCAAAAAATAAAGAAATTGAAGTTTCAGAAGCTACTTTTTTTAATTTAAAATATAAATAACCTTCTCCTTTAAAATCTGTTACTAATGTGTTTTTATAAACTTTACTATCTGCAACGATTTGCTCTTTTCCAAAAGGAGTAAGATGAATATAGTCTCCTTTTAAAGAACTTGCATTTCCGTCGTAAGCATTATTAAAATAGATGACATCTTTTGCTGTATAATTTAATGTAATTCCTTTAATTTTTGGAGAAAAAGGAATATTTGGTAAGGCTAACTCCGTATTGTTTTTAGCATTGTATGTTGCTATTTGAGTATATTCTTTTTGATACAAATCTTTTCCAAAAGCATATTCTGGATCAGAAAGTGAAAGTTTTAAGAATCCGCTATTCGTGTGGATGTTGTACGGAATTGGATTCGTTAATTTATAATTACGAGCTAATTGATATTTACTTAAATCCTTTAGTGTAATCCTCGTCTTATTTACGAGTTTTTCTTCATTATATCCTTCTGGACTAATTACACTTTGAGTTTCAAATAGCGAAAATTTTTCACGATCTTTTTTTTCTAGAGGAAACCAATAACCATCTGACAAAGCTGAAGCAGTTACTTGAAATGAGTTGTTGTTAAACTCTTGTGAATATGCATTATAATATGATTCAAATCCACCGAAGTCAGAAGGAAGATTATCCCAAGAAATAATAATATCTATATCTGTGATTTCTTTCTGATATAATTCACTTTTACCAATGAGCAGTGTATCTCCAATTTTAGGAGTTGGGCTAAAAGCATAAAAGGGTTTACCTAAAGAAACTTTACCCATGTTATTGTAAATAGACAAATCTTTAATACCACTTACATGAACATCTATAGTCAGCATTTCTACTTGTAAGCCTTTAAAAAAAGAATAGGCATAAATTGGAGCTAATTCAGAAAGTTCAACTTTAAGCATAGGCCATGTATATGCTGTTTCTACAGAAGAAATTGTAACAGGCGGCATAGTATTACCTAATTCAAGGATAATAGTAAATGTATTTTCAATTTCATCAAATTGCACATAATACCTTTTAACTTCGATCCATTTTTCTTTACTGGTATATGAAATATTGAAAGCTTCTTCGAAAACATCATTAAAAATAACATCTAAAGGTAATCCTTGATTAGAAGCCATTTCATTTAATAATTTCCAAAATGTTAATTCAGAAGAATCTTTTTCTAAGAAAAAACTAATCTTTATTTCTCGTTCACCTTCTTCTAAAAATAAAACTTGAGAACCAATAATAAAACCTATATCTGCGGTGTTTTTTGGAGATACTTCAGAGTCTACAATTGAGTTTTCATCGGCACCAAATAATCCTTTGTTATCTGTTACTTGTGGTTTCCCGTTACTAATAAATTCATGTTGTAAAATATTAGCGATGGTTGGTTCTTTAGTACCTATTTTAATAAAGTTACTTTTATTTAAATATAAGTTTTGTAAACTGTCTATAACAATAGGAGAGGTGAGTAGTGGCTTAGTGGTTTCGAATACAATATTTTTTTTGCTATCGAATAACTTTCCAGCTAAAAGAGTCGTGTTTTCAGGTATTAAAACTCCTTTAGATTTAGGAGATAATTCAAAACAAACTACGGTTTGTGTAGGAATTCCTTTATTCGGAGTTTGTAGTAAAATATCTTTATAATAAAAATCCAAATGTTTTTGGGCAATGCTATTTATCTGTGTTTGAATCTTATTAAATAAGATGGCAAAGGTGATATACATTGCATTATTTGGCATATGATTTTGTTTAGAAAAAACAGTTTTATGCAAATACTTTCTTGTAAAGTTTTGAATATACACTACCATTTTTCTGAAGGTATGTGCAGTTTCCTCTAAATCGAATTCTCTATTTGTATGACTACTTGTGTAGTTTTTTAGGGAGTTTATAAAAGGATTACAAAGGTAATTTTCTTCTATAGTTTCAAGAAACTCTTCTAAAGTAACTTTTTTATCCCATAAAACCTCTAATAATACATTGCTTATTTTATTAGCAATAGTTGTTTCGTTAAAATGGAGAAGTGTATGGTACCATTGTTCTATTTTTTTGTACCAACTCAGTAAAATAGCAGCGATTTCTTCTGCAATTTTATCCTCTAAACGTAAACTATCTATAGGTTCTTTTATTATTCCAATGATGTAAATTACTGGATCTTGTTCTATTAAACTTCTCCAGTTTCCATCAATTTTATTTTCTGTTGTATAAAAATTAATATGTTCTACATAGGAAACAACATACGCTAAGAGATCTTCAAATGAACGATCGTCTATCTCAAAATCCGGATTAAGGAGTTTGTGATTAATTCTCTGCTGTTGTATAGTTCCTTTTCTTCTTTTCATCATCTATAATCTAAGCTAAAAACTATCTATTGTTTATTTTTTGCTCTATGAAGCGCAACTAAATCTGCTAAGTTTGTAGGTTGCTTTACTGGTCTTTTATATAATTCTGGTATATCAGTTCCTTCAATTTTGTAATACGGGAAAACCAGATTAAAACGTGTGTTTGTTGATGGGATTTTATAATCTAAATTAATTTTAATAACTCCATCTAAATATTGAGTTTCATCAACATAAACTTTAATCAATTTAATCCTAGGTTCAAATCTTAAAATAGCAGTACGAATCATTTCTGTAATTAGATGAATTCGAGAGTTTGATATAGATTCGAATAAGTATGTATAAATATCACAACCGTATCTTGGTGTCATAATTCGCTCTCCTATTTTGGTATTTAGTAAGATTTTCAACGATTGTTGTATATCTTTTTCGTTAGAAACCATTTCTACACCTAAAGAACTTTCTTTATGAAAAGTAGGAGGAAAGCTCCAACCAGTTCCTAAGAATAAATTATGTCTTTTTATATCTTCTTTTTTAAACTTCATGCTTAATTAAGGTTTACTGTTGATCCGCTAATACTTGTTGTTCCACTACTACTTACATCAGTACTGCTATTACCGCTAAGCGTTAACGATTCAGATGCAGAACCAGAAAGTGAAGCAGAACTACTAATACTGATATCATCACTATCTGAAGTAATTGAAACAGAAGCGCCTTCTATACTTATAGCATCAGAGGCTTTTAAAGTCATAGCAGAAGCACTTTGAATTGTAATTCCATCACTATTCATTAAAATTTGATTACTATTTTGATCTGTAATAGTAATGGCTTCATCTTGATCACTTAATACTATGGTATTTCCGTTAGGAGTAAGCATCGTCATGACAATGTTTTCATCATCAAATTGTACTTGAAGTTGACTTCTTGTAATCAGAGCTTTTAAATTATTATCACTATCGGCAGGAATAACTGTAGACGCTGCAGGTAATGCACTACTATACATACTTCCTAAAACTACGGGATAAGCTGGATTTCCATCGATAAAACCTAAAATTACTTCATCATTTACTTCAGGAAAGAAATAGGCACCAAAAGAATTACTAGCATAAAATGAAGCTAAACGAGCCCAAACAAATTCTGTCGTATCGTTTAACATCGGAATTTCTACTTGTACTCGATATTCTCCACCATCTTCATCATAAACATCTTGTACAACGCCTACTTGTAAACCTTTAACATCGATTAATGTTTCTTTTATTTCTGGTTCAGATGGCGCTGATTTTACTTTTTGGTCATGAAATTCTGGAGGTATTCCAATTTGAACTTCAGTAATCCATTTTCCGCCACTTAAATTATGATGAACACTAGATACATAAGCATCACCATTAAAGGAATCTCCTAAACCAGTTAATGATATTAACGTGTTTGGTTTTACTTCTGCAGATCCGGGAAATGTAATACTTCCACGAAATTTAGACATGCGTAATCGTAATAATAATGCATCGGATGTTTCTTGAGTTTCTTCTTGCGTAAACGGAACAGAAGTAAATATTGTTCCATCTGTATCTGTTACAGCTTCTAAATCAGATTCTGATGCATCTCCTTGTTCATTAGTTGTAGGTTCACTAGCTTCTGAACTTACAGATTCTTGGTCTGATAATGACCATGAATTATAAGTAATTGAATTTAGTTGTTCTGTAGCTTGTAGTTCAATATCCATTTCAATGATATCTCTACCATATTTGAGTTCTAAAACAGCTTCAGTATCTACAGAAATTTCGCTGATAGTTAACGTGCCACTATCAGTAACTACTGCCATACCATTTCGTTGTGCTCTACTTACAATGAAGTCCCAATCTGAAGCTTGATATTGAATAATTTTTTCCTTAGTTACATTTGTAGCACTAATGTCTGCATCAACTCCTGTATTATCTACAATTTGTTGAATAGCATCACTGTCTAAAGCATCAGAAAGTACAACTTGACTTTTACTTTTTACTAGAGAAACTAAGGTGTCTTTACAACTGATTTGAAATGTAGTGCCAGAATCATCTACTTTAATAGATTGTTTGGTTACTTCTCCAGAAAAAATAGTGGTAGTGTCATTAGCATATCCTAGAGAGATTTCAATAGTATTACCGATATCAAAAGTTGAAGCATCTGCAATTTCAAACATTTGGGTAGAAGGATTACCATCTCTAACAGTAATTTGTGCTTGAGCTATAGTGTCAATTTCTTGAGTGATACTTACACTCATAACTCCATAAGAATCTGGAATTGCATCACCTTTAGAGGTAATGGTAAATGAAACTAAATTGTTTCCACTTATTATTGGTGAACTTGCCATAATTACGATTATTTTAAAGGAGGTAGATATAATTTTGTACCTGGACTTAAATCTCTAAAATTTAAAATATTGTTATATGCAGCTACTTCAGTATAGTAATTACTATCTCCGTAGATTTGATAACAAATAAGAGGCAAAGTATCTCCTTCTTTGATTTCTATATAGTGTGTTAAATCTGGAGATTGATTGTCTGCTTCTGCAGCTATATCGTCTGCTGAAATAGAGCTTTCAAAAGCTACACTTAATTTCGCACGTAATGGTGTACCATCGCTTTGGAATAGTGTGTAAGAAATATTTAAAGAGGTAAGTTTACATTTAAAAACTAATGTTCCCCATGAAAGAATTAAATAATTGGGTTCATGAATACTACCATTATAAGTAAAACAAGTACTTTTAAATTCATCTATTTGATCTGAAACGGAAGTCGAAGATGATAATAAACTACTTAAACTACTCGTGCTAATTGCTCCTGTTGCATCAAAATAAATATCAAAAGATACTTTTTCTGGTGGAGTTCCTTTATACCAAGTTGAGGTGCCGGGAGAACCAACAGGTTGAAATTTGTTATACTCTATAGTATGATCATGAGTATATGAAGCAGGGTTAATTTGTACAGTACAACTGTCGCCTGTTTCACTAGAAAACTCATTGTCTGAGTAAGCAGTTATAGTCATTAATTCTTTCGACATTTATCGTTCTTTTAGTTTTTGTAATTGTTTTTTTACTTCTTTTTTACAAATACTAGCTATAGTTTCTTTGATGGTACTTGTATCTAAAACATCAGATTTTGGTGTTATAGATTCTTCTACTTTTACCTTTATTATTAATTCTCTAATCTCTATAGGCATAGTTTAAATTACTAGTGAATAATCGTATGATAACTCTAAGCTTTCTATAAGAATTTCATTCTTCATAGAATCTAAAGGAGAAAACTCCCATTTTACTGGCCAGGCATTAATAAAACTCCAGTTTTTTATAGGGAAACTATCTTCATCTAACAAACTTAAAATAACAGTTTGAGTTATTATTGAAGAAGACAATCCTCCACCAATTGTAGCTTCACACCATAATGATAATGCAGAAATACTTGAGGTAACACCACGTTTTAAAACCAAATTTTGATATTTAGCTCCTGTAGGAACTCTATGTTTAAAGCGGTTCTCGCCACCTTCAGTAATTTCTTCAATACCCATTTCCATAGACATACCCGATACCTCTTTAAAAGAAGTATCGGCTAAGCCTAATTCTAAAGGAAATGTGAGTCTGAAATAAAAACCTGGTAATGGGTAATCACTCATAAATTTTAACTATTTGCAATAGTTAAGCCTTCATGAGCTAACTCTAAAGTTTCTACAGCAACCTCATTTGCTTCAGACTTTAAATCTGTACCAGTAATTTTTGTTGGCCAAGCATTTGTTAAAGTCCAAGTCATAGTTGGAGAACCTGATTCATCTAATAATTTGATAACTACAGTTTCTCTCTTAATAGTGTTCATTTTAATGGCATTATACCAATTCCAGAAATTATTATCTTTTACAAAAATTCCTTTTTTAAGAGTTACATTACCGAATTTAGCTAAGCCTGGCATTTTAATTGTGCTGAAGGTTTTACTATCTCCATGTCTGTATTCTACAACTTGTGTTTCTGTATCTAAACCAGAAACTTCTTGAAATGATGCTGTGCTGTCTTGAGACCCTAAACTAACTGTGAAATAAAATTTAGTTAATGGCCAAATTGACCCTTGTGCTGATCCGTCATCTGCCATGATTGAATATTTTTAAATTGATTAATTATTTTTTGTTTCTAACTTTAATTTTTATCCTTTTTGCATTTCTTGTTGGAAAGTAATTTCAATGAATTCCGCAGGATGAGAAACAGCTACTTTTACAGCAACAATCATTCTTCCGTTTAAAATATCGTCTGCTGTCATTGTACTACCTAATCCTACAGTTACAGAAAAAGCGTCGGCAGGTTTAGGACCTACTAATCCGCCTTGGTTCCATAATCCTAATAAGAAATTAGAAATCATACTTTTTACAGATACCCAAGTTTTAGCATCGTTTGGAGCAAACACATAAGCACTTGCAGCTTCTTTTACAGATTGCTCAATGTAAATTAAAGTTCTTCTTACATTAATATATCTCCAATCGTTAGAATTTCCATCTAGAGTTCTTGCACCCCAAACTAAAACACCTTTTCCAGGGAATGAACGAATTGCACAAACAGATTTTCCATCCAAAGGCATGTTTAAATCTTCTTGAGCTTTTAAATCAATTTTAATAGATGGAGCAATTACACCTTGTACACCAACATTTGCAGGAGCAACCCAAACACCTTCATTGTTATCTACAGTCGTATAAATACCAGCCATAGCAGCACTTGGAGTCATTAAGTTTAAATGCTCTAACATATGCTTTAATAAAAGTTTATATGAAGAACTTAAGTTTTTAAGTACAGCATCTGCTTTATCTCTAGTGATCCCGTCTGCTCCTGGTTTAGCAGCAAATAAAGCATTAATGTATTTTACGATAGGATTTGGAGAACTAGTTCCTGTTTTAGGGTCTACAATATTAGGAAATTCAGCATTTAACATTGCTTTTACAGTAGTGTAACTTCCTTGTGCAATATTGTTGTATGAAATATCTGTTAATTGATTTACAGTGGTATGTAACCAAGGGTAATACACTGCCGCATAACTGTTAAACTTTGGTAACGTTGGTTCAACAGCATTTCTGAAAGCTTCTACACTTGTAGTTCCTACTAAAGGCTCTGAATATCCACCAGGTACATCAAGTAAAGCAACTCGAGTTGCTAGAGCTCCACAGTGATTAATTAACTGTCCTTGTAAAGTATAACATAAAGCATACTTTTTTGCTAATTCAGTTTCAGTAGGATCCATTAATTCTACTGAGTCTGGAATAACAATCATAGTAGGCTCAGTTTCTTTTTCTAATACAGTTAAAGCATCTGTGAAAGGATCAGTAGATGTTAATCCTGTTAAAGAGTAATCGTAAGCACCTGTAGATACAACATAACAAGTACCACCACCATTTTCATAGAAAAATTTGATAGCACTGTATAATCTATAATTTACAGTACTAGTAGCTAAACTATAACCATCAGCATCGATAAAAAAATCTGGTGTTGCTGTAGTTGTAGTATCAACTTGTGGTGTTGTAGCTTTTGCAGCATCACCTTTCTTCTTTGAAGCATCTGGAGTAGCTGCTTTAGGGGCAGGAGCGTTAGCTGGTACTAAATTTACATTAAATTGAATTTGTGGAGGTTGACTTCCGAAGATTGCATTAAACTCGGCAAGTGAAGTAACTCTCACAGCTTTGTTTACAAGATCTTTACCATTGTAACTCGTCTTTCCCGTGTATCCTATAAATGCAGGAATCGCGGTTGGAACAGGTACAACAGCATTACCAAAAGCATCCAATTCTTGGATGTAAACTCCTGGTGTTTTCATTTCTGTTACTGACATTCTTCTTGTTTTTAAAGGTTAGACATAAATTATTGATTGAGAATAATAAGTATCCTCTTCATTTTTATTTTTGATTTTAATAGAGGTTGCTTTAGGAACAGGAATCTTCATATCATGTTCAATAAGCACATCAGAAAATTGATTCATGTATTGTATTTTAAGAAGGGGATGTTCTTTTGTTTTTTGATAGAACTTTAAAGGTTGTTCTGATACAAATACATAAGATTCTCCGTGATCTTCAAATACTACTTTTTTTTCTGGAGTACTGTAAGTTTCGTTTCCGCCACTATCAATACTTATATTTTGAATTTCTATTTTTTTATATTCAGGTATTACAACTACGTATTCTCTGTAGGTAGCTCTCGATTCAAAATTTAAAATGAGTTTAGGAAGTGTATTTTCCTTTAATGATTCTACAGCGTTTTTCATGTTCAGGTGAACAACTCCAATTGTATGTATTGATGGAGGATTAGCAGTTGCAAAAAATGTTTCTTGTTTGTTGTTATTTATCCACAATTCATAAACCCCAGTACCAAATGCGTTAAGATTAATAGGAATAAATTGTTTGCCTACTTCGGAGGTATAAGAGAAAATACTCTCACCTTTATGCTTTATAATGATTGTATTCGACTTTGTTTTATCGATGTTTAGATTAAACTGTAGCGAATGAAACTTTATTTTTGTTTGAGCAGAGGTCTGGATTTCATTTTGAAATCTATTCGTAATTGTATTATTAGTGAAATAATATAAAAAACTTTCAGATTTAGAAAAATCAATATCTGTATAGTTGTAAAAATTAGGGTCGGTATTTTCCAAAAAGAAAAATAAATCTTCAGCAGTATTTAGTTCGTCCCATATTTTTTTATTGTCAGGAACTTCAGCAAAACATTGAAATTCATTTTTGTTATTTTGAAAACGAATTCTGTAGTTTTTTATAGTTCTTAATGAATCTTGAACAGGAGTTAAATTCAAAATAGTACATTCTTGATTAGGAAAATAATCATGATGAATTAAAAGAGAAAACCAATGTTTGTGTGTGCTGTTCATCGTCTTCTATTTTTTTAAAGCACTTGCTCCTGAATTATTAACACTACTTACTTGTTCTATGATACGACCTTTTTGGATGCTAATCATTCGAACTTTATATACCATGGATGGAACATATTTAGCTCCAATTCCGCTCCAAACATGACTTAATTCTTGAATAGGAACATTAAAAATTTGGAAAATTAATCGCTCTACAGATTCATCTAAATCAGGATGAGAATTTGAAGTAAAAACCTTTGTCGCTTGTAGAGTCCCAATAACAGCAGAAAGCATTTTTAATGATTCAATATAATTATCAGAATTATAATTTGCAGAGATCAATAAATACATGTTTAAATAAACAGGAGGATTCATTTTATTAAACGAACCTTTTCCTGTATTTCTATACTCTTCTGTATTTTTTATCGCTTTTTCTTGTTCAAGATTAATAACAGAAAGAATAATTTTATTTTCTATATTTTGACTAATACTTCCATCGAGATTAATAAGGCTGCTTACCATAACAATATCTTCCGTAAGTCCGAAAGACATTTTTAGTTCTTTATTTAGTAAGTCACGAATAAATATTAATACCTTATCTAACATACAGATTATTTTTTGTCGTTTACCAACGTTTTAATAGCGTTTACAATCATTCTCGAAAAATAAATTCCAACTACACAAATGGTATAAATTAATGTGAATGCTGGTCTTTGATGTGTTATAATTTCGGAGATGTCTTCTAAATCTCTTGATAATTGTTTATTTAAAATTTCAGCTTCAGAACTTACTATGTAAGCGATGATTAAAGCTATCGGGATACTTATAATCAATACAAAAAGTAACCACAGTAACTCTTTTGAAATTGCTTTCTTTACGACTTTGATAATCTTTTTAGCTTTCCCAAAATCGTCTTTAGCTGCTTTTTCTTTTGTACTCAAACTATTTTTCACGGTAATTCTTTTTCTTTACGTTCTATGAATTTATTGATGAGATAAAAAGAATAAGCACCGAGTAAAAAACCACAGATTAATAACACACTACCGTTATCAATCCAGTGCATCATTCTAAAAACTACAACAGTTAGTAGGAGCACCAAACCAGTGTAGTATTTCTTTAAGTTGTTGTTATTGAAAAAGTTATTTCTTGTGTTTTCAGAAAGTAAAGCGATGACAAAGCCAATACAAGCAAAAAATAAAACAAAACACATGATGTATAACAATACAGTTTTGTAGTCTGTAATTTTGACTAATTTTTTTTCTACACGATTAACTTTGCTGTTAGGATCGGTAAGTCCTAAGCCATCTACAATTTTAGTAACTACTGTAGGAGATGCGGAAGCAGCATTGTTACTAGATGAATTTCCTGAAGTGTCTGTTCCAGTTGAAATATTACCGTTCTGTAAAGTCCCTCCATTATTACCATTACTACTATTATTTGTTTCGGAAGAAGATCCTTGCCTAACTATACTTGTATCATTACTTAATCTTGGCTCTCCTAATTCTTTGTGAATTACTTCCCAAAAATCATTATAACCTCTATCATATCCTAAAGCCCAAATACCAAGACCACGGAGTTTTTTTTGTTTAATTAGATTAGTTTTAATGGTAAAAGAAGAATCGTTTTCAAACCAACATTGTCTGTATGTATTTTTACTTCCTTTAATTTTATAAACACTGTAAGCACTTTTACTTACGTCATCTATATAAACTGCTTCGTTCTTTTCAATGTTAGATTTAATATAACTGTAAGTTCTACTACCTAAATAATTTTTCACTTTAGATTTTAAATCTAGATTTTTAGTTTCCCAAAGACTTCCATAAGTTGGTAATGCTAAAATTATTTTAGAGCTTGCAATGTGACTTGTGTAATAATCAACAGAGTTAGTTAAGTTAAAAGGCTCCCAGGTTTTTGCACTTTCCAATGGAGCAACCGGACCAGCAACTTTACTTCCTTTTCCGTAATAGTCGTATCCCATAATAACAAAACAATCTATAGCTTTGTCAATCGCTTTAAAATCTATAGATTCACTCCAGTTTACATTAGGTACTGAAACATAAATTTGGTATTTTTTATTAGCTGCTTTTAAACGATTAGATAAATTGAGTAAAAAGCTAGTGTATTCACTTTTTTGATTTTTAGAAACACCTTCAAAATCGATACAAACTCCATCTGAATCACGTTTTGCTAAAAGTTTTATAAGATTATCAATGAGTGTATCAACAGCATCTGAATTCTTTAAGAATTTTCTGTTATTTCTAATTCCGAAGTTGCTTACTGTAAGTAAAACTCTTTTTCCTTTTTGGGCTTTTATCGAATCTATTAATCCTGTAGTTTCCCAGTCGTGAGTAGAAATAGGATTTCCCGTTTTAGGATTTACTTCATATGAAAAATATGCTACAGTAGAAAGTAGTTTGAAGTTGATGTTTTTATAATAATCTTTTTCCCAATAAGGATACCAACCAAAAACTTCATACTTTAATTTAAAATCTTTAGAAGTTTTAAAAAGTTTCGACTCTAGGTTACTGATTTTAGTAACAAAAGTTGAAGATTTTTTGTCTTTTAAAACTTTGTGATGTTGATGAATAAATTTTCTCGCTTGTTTTGCTGAATCGTTGTGTTTAAAGAGATTCGTTAGAAAAGAAAACACTTTTTTTCCTTTTTTAGCATCTTTAGATACATCTTGAGAATAAGCAACTTGATTGCTAACTAAAAATAACAAAAAGAAAGTAAAAAAAATGTTTTTATACTTCATTTAAATAGATTTAAAACATACTGTAAAAAATCAATTTATAATAAAAACAATTATATAAACTCAGTGTTATACCACCGTTAAGTAGTACTTATAAAAAAATATTTTGATTGGTTAATGGTTAGTAGAGTTTGGAGGTGTTTTTATACAATTGAGTGTTTTTATGCTAATAGTTGTTGGTTAATAGTTACAAATAAACATAAATTAAACAAAAAAAGGCTTATCCTGTTAAAATATTTTAATGTTAAAACCTCAATACATATGGTTATAATACTGATGAGGATTTTAAAGTGAAGATTTATGATGTCAAATAATAGAGTAATAATTTAAATGGAATCAGTAAGAAGGTAAATATAAAATCCATTAAAAATCCAATAATTGGTAGGAGTAAAAAAATCCACCATTTGTATTTAAATTTAGTAGAAGTTCCTCCTGTTAGATTTTTCCAAGCTAATATTATTCGATCCCTGTAATAATATAGAATAAAAATATCGGCAATTATCATTCCTGTAATTCTAAATGGAAGTCCAAAACCATGAACACCAGTTGTAAAAGAAATGTTAATGATTAATATTTGTACTAATACAGATAAGATAATTAAAGCTCCAATAATTGTAGTTCTATTAAACAAAAGTAAAATAGCACCAAGAATTTCTATAAGACCTGAAACGATATTAAAAAAGTTGCTTCTTGCAAATAAATGCCATGCCACATAAAAACTATCTATGCTTTTCATTGGCTGTTCAATTATTGAAGGATCATGAACTCCAAATTGACTAAAAGTTAATTTACTCCAGCCATAACTAATCATATAGAATATAAGATACCAACGTAAACTTAAGATCGAAAAATCAATTGTTTTTTGTTTTTTCAATTTTATAAAAGGTTTATTTAGTTACCCGTAGTGGATTTAGAAACATAAATAATCTTAAATTGTCAGTTCGAGTACTTTCAAGGCACGAAGAAATGTATCGAGAACTATTTCTAAATATTTTTTCTTCATTTCATTTTGAAAAATCACTCAAATTGACAGAATTTTACTCCAAATACACAACAGATTTTAGTTGTATTTATGTAAACTAAATTAAGACGATTTACATTTTACTTTGTTACTGGAATAAACCTATTATTTCTTTTAAGACTGAAAAAATAGCAGTGAATTGTAATTGTATTTTATGTTCGTAAATTCATGAATAGATTTTTATAAAGGCCATTCATCATCATATCCAAGTTTCCATTTCATGGTAGCTAACTCTTCATCAGAAGAAAGACAAGCATTTAAATCAGAAATAATTTGCTCTTTATCCATATCTTGACCAATAAAAACTATTTCAATTTTTCTATCGCCAAACATTTTATCCCAATTTTCTTCAATAATATCTTGATTGTTGATGTATGAAGGATATTGAATTCTTTTTTTAGCAGGCATACTTCCCCACCAAACGCCACCATTTTGAGCTTTTAATGAACCTCCAGCTTGCCCCCAAATAAAAGCTTGATTAGATCTGGAAGCTAGCCAAAATAATCCTTTACTTCGGATAATTGAATCAGGGAATTCGTGAGCAAAATTTAAAAATCGTTTGGGATCAAAAGGTTTTCTAGATTTAAATACAAATGAAGAAATTCCATATTCTTCTGTTTCTGGTGTATGTTCTTCTTTTTGTAATTCTTCAATCCAACCAGCACTTTGTTGTGCTTCCTCAAAATCAAATAAGCCAGTGTTTAAAATTGCTTTTGGATTGATTTTACTATATTCTGTTTCTATAATACGAGCAGAAGGATTTAAATTATGAATGGCTCCTTTTAAGCTCTTTAAGTGTTCTTCTGTGATTAAATCAGTTTTATTAAGAAGAATAACATTAGCAAATTCAACCTGATCTGTTAATAAATCGGCGATTGTTCTATCATCACCATCAATATCTGTAAGTGCTCTGTCAATTAACCTTTCAGGAGTTCCAAAGTCATTAAAAAAGTTATAAGCGTCTACCACTGTTACCATGGTATCTATGTAACTAAATTTTGAAAGATCAATTCCGCTTTCTTCATCTGCAAATGAAAACGTTTGTGCCACAGGAATAGGTTCGCTTATTCCTGTACTTTCAATTAATAGATAATCAAATCTATTTTCACTTGCTAAACGTTCCACTTCTATCATTAAATCTTCTCGTAATGTACAGCAAATACAACCGTTACTCATTTCTACTAATTTTTCTTCAGTATGTGATAATGAGTTTTCGTTTTTTACTAAATCAGCATCTACATTTACTTCTCCCATGTCGTTTACAATAACGGCTACTTTCAAACCTTCTTTATTGTGTAGTATATGATTTAATAAAGTAGTTTTTCCGGCACCTAAAAAACCGCTTAAAACGGTTACTGGAAGTTTTTTTTCTGTGATCATTTGTTGGTTAGTTGATAGGTTGATTATTGCATATTTTTTATAAACTGAAGTTGGTTTTCCTCAAGATTAACTTCTCTGTAAAAACAAGCTTTACGATGTTTACCATCAGCATCGTATGTATGACAAACTCCATTACCAACTAAAGTTACTTGGTAAACCAGCGCATCTTGGTCACAATCAATTAAAATTTTATCAATGCTTAAGAAATCTCCTGAAGTTTCACCTTTGGTCCAAAGAGCATTTCTAGATGTACTCCAAAAAGTAGCCATCTTTGTTTTCAAAGTCTTATCAAGAGCTTTTTTATTTACAGAAGCTAACATTAATAATTGCCCAGTAGCTGTTTCTTGAACAGCGACAGGAAGTAAACCGTTACGTTTTTCGAACTGAGGTTTTAATTTTAATCCCTCTTCTAGTTCAAGAGTTATATCAGATATCATTATAGTTTTGATTTATAAAATATTTTATTTTAAGAATTCACTTGTATCGATTCTTAGTAATAACCTTTTTTCTTCTTTATTTTCTATAGTCGGACTTCGATGCACTATGGCTTTTGTTTGATATTTAGGATATGTACTTCCTTTTAAAATAATAACAGTACCAGTCTCAGCTTGTTGAATATTATTTTCGTCAATAACTATAGTTGCATTATCAGCAAAGTTTTTAAGAGCTTCTCTATTCACATTATCTTCTGTTAACCATAAAGTCCCAGATCCACTATAGGTACAAAGCATTCTTAAATCATTTACATCTATATGGAATTTCTTGCACATATCTGTTTCTACAGTGGCTAAAAACAATCTTAAAGTTTCTGACTGAGAAATTTGTTTAAAAGATATAAGTTGATTTTTAATGTCTTTTATTAGTAAAGAAGAGTAGCTCAATTCACATTGATCTATCAATTCTTTCATTATATTATCGATAGTGCCATAAGCATTGATTTTTACTTGTCTGGTCAATACATCATCTATATCGGTTTTTAAAGCATCAATATTTCTATTGAATAATACAATATTTATATCCTCTTGATGAATCTTATAAAGAGACTCAATAGTATCTGCATAAAACCAGTTTTTTACTAATGCTTCGTTCATCTTTATTTCTATCGTTAATTAAAATTCACTCTTACTGTAAATACATTATAATTTCAGTTCAAAAATAAGTAATTATTTTAAATCGCAACTGAGTTGCGTTATGTTTTCTGGAGTTTGTGTTTGATTGGGTAAGCTAAATTATTCAAAAGAGTACTATCAAAGAGACAACATGTTTTGAATACAATAAATTTTAATCTTTCTTTTGTTCTTGTTTTATGTAATCTTCTCCATGAACCATTTTGTCTTCATTATAGATGGCATTAGACATGCCTAACATAAAAGACGTTATTATGAATAGGATTTTTCGCTTTATCCAATACGTGATTCTTTTCGATTTTACCGAATCGGATTTACTTTTTTGTGTATACATTTTAAATATGATAAATAGTTAAATAGATATTTTATCATTGATGCAATTATTGCATGTATGCATAGTTTAAAAGGAAAACTATGCTATGTATAAACTTGAAGTTATGTTACTTTTTGAGTATTTTATTTTGATGAAAGTTAGTTGGGCTAGCCTAACACGTATTTTTTGAAATATTTCTGTTTGAGTATAAAGAAGATTAGCAACTTTTTTATGTTGCTTTTTTTGCAGATTAAAAAAAGAAATAATTATAAAGGATATCTTTTTATTAAGATTTTTAATCCTTTTAGAATACGTATTTTGGTATTTATAATTTAATTCTTCTTGTTTACTAACATAAGATACTTCATAATAATTTGAAATACTTGTTTGATTGCAAGCAATACACTCATTAACAGATAAACTGAAAATAAGCAGAAAATTTATGAAGTATCTTATGTGTTTTTTCAATTGAATAAATGCTAAACTTTAACTTTAGATGGCTTGATTTCTCTTCTAATTATAAAATAGAATAGTGTTGCAGAAATTAATAACAAACCTAAATAAGAGTAACCAAGTGTAGCAGTTTTGGGATCGTTATCACCAATTAATGTAGGAAACATTAATAATGAAAGTGCAGCTATAATACCAAAAATGGCTAATAGTATTACTTTTGTAGCTAAAATTACTTTTTTCATAATAACTTTTAATTAAATACTGGTTTGATTTTATCGCATGATTATTTTAAAATTAATAATCACTCTTATAAATTTACGATAAAAATGTCAAATATTACTTGAATTTATTTCCATATGTATAGAAATATTTCCCAATATGTTTTGTTTTAATCTAGATTCATCTTTTTTATCTCCATAACCTTAACTCATTCTTCAATATTTACTTCTTTCGCGTATTTAAAATACCCCAAAGAAGTTATTGCAGTAACGAATTGTTTTTTAAGGTTTGTTTCTTAAATTAAATACATTAGTAATTGAACATTTTATCGAGTAATTCTTCAACAGTGTCGCTTATCAAAACCAGTTCTCTATTTTCTTTTTTCAAAACACCTTTTTCAGTCATATGATCTAAAAAAGAAATTAAACTATCATAAAAGCCGTTAATGTTTAATATTCCTATTGGCTTTTTATGAAGTCCTAATTGTCTCCATGTAAGTACTTCAAAAAGTTCTTCTAGAGTGCCAAATCCGCCAGGTAAAGCAATAATACCATCACAAAGATCATTCATTTTAGCTTTTCTTTCATGCATAGAATCCACTAAAATTAGTTGTGTTAATCCTTCATGAGCAATTTCTTTTGACTTTAAAAAGTTGGGTAAAACACCAATTACTTTTCCTTCGTGTTCTAATACTGCATCTGCAACAGCTCCCATTAAACCAACATTTGCGCCACCATAAACTAATTCAATATTTTCTTGAGCAAGTTTTTTTCCAAGTTGTTTGGCACTAGATTCAAAATCTTTATCAGTTCCAAAACTAGAAGCGCAGAAGACTGTAATTCTATTCATTTTCATTTATTTAATCTTTGTATTAAAATTTAGAGATTTATAAATCATAATTTTGTTATGCGATCTTTTTTGTGATTAATTTTAAATTTCTTGAAAGTTAAATAATACTTTTTATTTTGAACTTTTAAAATTAAAATGAAAAAAGCTCAGAAATTTATTTCTAAGCTTTAAATGAGTTTTTATAATGTATGGGTTTAATTTATTCTTCTGGTTTATAAAAAAAATCGCCATTAAAACTTTTACCGTCACCAGATCTTTCAAACCTCATTAATTCTTCATTAATGGTTGTAAATTTAAACCAGATATCACCAAGTTCAGTGACATTTACTTGCATAATTCGGTTTTGTTTATCAACCCATTTCCAAGTTCCAGATACATCACTATTATAAGGATTGTTACTTCTGTTTTGAAATACACCATTTGAAGAGAAGTATAAGTCTCTATTGAATCCTCCTGGTTTTGCATCATCCCACCATTTGTCGTAAAGTGCTTCAGTACCAGAAATAATAAATTCGTCGTCGCTACAATTGGTAAAACTAATAGCGAAGAAAATTAAGAGAATAGATTTGAAAATTAGTTTAGAGTTTTTCATAGTTTTTTCTTTAACATTTGGCTAAATATTTACAAAGTAAAAGTTTAGCGTTGTTTTAATTTACTGCGTGCAAACATAAAGAAATTTATAGACTTATAGAGCTAAGATTTTATGGTGAAAGAAGCCGTTAAGCCCACACTAAAATTTCTAGGTAATTTATAAACTCCAAAAATAGATCTGGAGTGTTCTCCTTTTTCTTCAAGAAGATTTACAAACAGATCAGATGCTCCATTGACTACTTTTGGAGAGTCATCCCAATGATCTGCAGATTGAAAGTAAGCATCGATATGATTTAATCCAATAACATTATCAAATCCAATTTTTTTATTAATTTGAGCTATGACATTCAAAGCGCATAACTGCATTGCTTTATAACCTTCATCGGTTGTTATTTCATCTCCTAATCGTCCTAGGTGTAAATAGGTTTCATTGTGTATAGGAAATTGTATAGCTACGTAAGCAATATTTTCTCTAATGTTAACAGATTTATAATTCCCACCAGGAGTAGAAACTTCGGGTAGTTTTAAATTTAATTTTTTTAGATTTTGTGCAAGTTGTTTTGTCATGATACTTTTTCTTAATTGTATAATTTTGAATATGAAGCTTCAAATACAAATAATATTATTCAGCTGTTAGTTTTTTTGTATGTAATACTTCATTCTGATATACTAATTTGTAAATGGTTTCTTTATGCTCAACTATAGTTTCAAAAGGCTGGGCTTTTATAGGAGAATTTGTAGGGAACCAATGTTTTTTTATTTCATAATTGGGTAGCAATAAAATTCCGTCTTCATCTCCGTTAGTACCAAATCTTTCGATATCGCCTTTCCAGAACTTAGTATTTAGTTCTTTTTCTAACTGATCATTAATTTTAGAGACATATTTTGTTGGCATTCCCATTTCATTAACTCCTATCACTTTTGAAAGGTTAAAAGCTGATGTTTCTTCATTTTTTAAATTATGACGAACAATAAACTCTACCACGTTTTCACTAGCATCTAAGAAATAAAAAGAATCTGCATTCCAAGATTTAAAATTTTGTGTTTTTTTATTTTCTTCAATAGTTATTATTTCAGTTCTTTTTTCCATCCATTCTAAGGCTTGATATAAATGATTAGATGGAATTAAAAAACAATAATGGTATTGGTGTTTTTGTTCAGATTTTTCAAAAATTAATTCACTCCAACCAACTTTTACTGAAAACGAGTTTTTACTTTGATGTACTATTTCGAAGCCCAAGGTTTCTGAATAGAATAAGAGTTCAGATTCTAATTTGTTTGTGTAGAGTTTGAGTTGTAGAAACTTCATTATAATTTAGGATTTTTATTCTTTTTATTGCAATTTAAATTATCGCTATTGTTTACGTTTCTTCAATAATTAATTACTATTGAAGCAATTTTGCTATAAATTTAAAAAATCCCTGCTGATTATATTTCAACAAGGATTTTTATTATAAGGTCATTTCGTTGTAAAGGAACTATTTTTTGACTAGCGAGTGAATTTTTTTGATCATTTTTTCTGCGTTAGCATTATTAGAATTTAATACCAGAGATTTTTTATAGTTTAACAAAGACAAATCATATTGCTTGTCTGTGAAATACACTTCGCCTAAACTATCATATAAATTAGCATTGTCTGGAAATTCTGAAATCGCTAGTTTAAATATTCCAATACTTTCATTTATTTTCTTTGAATTTAATAAATCATAACCTAAAGCGTTTAACTCATTAGGGCTTTCAAAATTATAGATAGCGAGTTCGGTAGCCTTTAATTCTTTGTAATACTGAATTCCTAAATCAATGTCTTCATGACATTTGCTTCGGATTTGTCTGTAGATCGATCTTTTAGGTAGAGTAAAAGATTTGTCTTTCATAATATTATAAAGCGATAGAATAATTTCAAAAGCTTGATTTTTATTATTCGACATTAAAATCACATTTAGATCATCTTTAAATTCACTCACAAAAGCTGCTTCAAATTGATGAAATTGTCCACCATGTTGATGCATTGTGAAAGTTTTATTAGACGATCCCATTATACATTTTTTGTTTTCGAAAAATTGATTGACAAGTAATTTTTCTAATGACGCTTTCGAAATAAGTTTATAATTATGTAGCGCAGTAATCCATTTGTTTAAATCGTTTATAGATAACCATATCCAACCTTTAGTAATAACACTTTCTTCGGTATTTTCTTTGTGAACATTAAAACATCTAACTCTGTTGGGGTAATCATAACCAGGATCAAAGCTAATATCTTTCATTTTTAAAGGAACGATAATGTTTTCCTTTGCAAAATCCTGAAATGTCTTTTTAGTAATATCTTCAATAATTTTTTTCTGAAGGAAAATGCTATTATTGTTATAGTTGACATCTGATCCGGGTTCGAAGAGTAAATTTTCTAACTGTTGTAAATCCTTTAAAATATCAGATTCATTTTTAATTGTTTCATAATTGATTTGTGGAATACCACTTGTAAAACTTAGAAGATGTTTTACTGTTACTTTCTCAGACCATTCTGGTAATCCTAGGTTGAATCTAGAAATTTTGTCTTCTAAATTTAAGTTGCCTTGTTCTACTAGCATCATGATAGATACCGCTACGAATTCTTTTGCAATTGAACCCGGACTAAAAATTGATTTCTCTGTAAGTTTATTTTTTTGTGAACCATCTGTGTATCCAAATGATTTTTGATATACAATTGAATCGTTCTTGGTAACTAAAATATTACCGTTAAAAATACCTCTATCAGCACTAACCTGCATAAGAGAATCTATAGTTTGATGATATTTTTGGAAAGGTTGTTCTTTTTGTTTTTTTACTTGGTTACACCCTAAAAAAGATAAAAAAAGTACAAGTATAAAAGTGTGTTTAATCATGTTGTTTGGTTATAGTTTTATACTGAAAAGACAAAGGGTTTTTGAAGTTGTGACAATTAAAAATTGTTATTTCTCTTTACCTTTATTTGAAATACCTAAGTAGTTTTTCAAATAGTATTGATTTTTTTTTGTTCAGTTTAAGCAAACACGTGATTGTATAATGAAAGAGTGGCTTTTAATTTATAAAAAGAGAGTGCTGATTTATAAGTAGAATTATGTTTAGTTTTCGGTATTTTGTACGGGTTAGTACTATTATTTTAAAGTGGGGTAGGATAGAGGATTTAACGTCTAGATCACATTCAAAATTAATATTGTTTACAGTTAAATTAGTTTGGATTTGTAAAAGTTTTTCCTGACAGATCATTATAAATTTGATGAATTCTTCAATACACTTCATTCATCTAAAAACCGATTTTATTTATGTCTAAATTAGTGTAATTGTTATCCTCTCGATTGTATATTTCAGCTAAAGGAAGAGGAGTGTCAGATTTTGCAAAATTTAATAGACTCAGTAACTCATTAGTTTTGTTGATCTCTAAATCTTTAAACTCGTATTTAGAAATAATTCTACCTTTTCTAAGGAGTGCGCTATCAATTTTTGATAAACTAGTATTGAAGGTACAAATAATTTTAATGTTTAAATAATCACTAAAAAGTCCATCCGTTAATTGTAAAATGGTAGAAACTACAGATTCTTCTTTTAAGTTTTCTCTAGATGTAATTACTTTTTCAGCATCTTCAATAATTAGAATTGAATTTCGCTGTCTAAGTAAAAAAGAAATAAAATCAGGATCTAGTAAGTTATTTACAAATTCATTTTGAACAAAAATAAAGTTAGCTTTATTGTTTTCAGAAATAATTCCTTTGATTAAAGTTGTTTTTCCTGTACCTGGCTTTCCGTAGAGTAAAATTAAACCTGATTTTTTTGATTGAATAGCTTTTGTGATTTTGTAGTATTCAGGCTTAAAATCAGAATTGTAATTTGTATCGATATCAATGGATATGTCTTCTGTTCTAACATCTTCAGTGTCAAAACCAGCTCTATCTTTTGTTAAAACTTTAAAAGTTGGAGCTCTAGACATTCCTAAAGCAGTTCGAAGTTTATGGTTTTTATTGATAACATATTGTTCTAATTCAGCATGATTACAATCGTAAAGAAAATCTACATCCAACTTTTCATACTGTAAAGAAATCCATATTAAGCATTTTTGGGTGTTAGATTTAAATAAAAATTGATAGGGGAAATCTAAACTAAAATCAGCGTTATTTGAATCTTCAGTATTCCAATTTTTTAAAATTAAATCATAATCTTCATTTTCCAGGTCAAGAAGTGTTAACACTTTATCTATATTTTCTTTTGATTCTTCTAGAGCAATTTCAAAGGATAAATTTGAAGCTATGCAGTCGAACATTAGTGTGAAATATGAACCTTTTTCAAATTCATTATAAGAGTCAAAAGATTTTAATAATTCAGACATGTAGATTTATTTTAGAACTAATCTAAGATAAGAAATAGAATAGTGTATTTTTCAAAAATTATTATAAAATCATAATCAAACTTGCTTATTTGATTTCTTTAAATCGATCCAAAACATTCAGATAGTCTTCTTTATCTAATTGTTCAGTTTTGAATTTAAGAGTATTCAATTTTTTTCTTAATTCTACAATGTCGTCAGTGTCGTGAACGTCTACTTTACGTATAAATTGTACAACCCAAAGTATCATTTTTAAAATAAGTTTTAGAATCAATCAAGATTGCATAAGGTTCATTTTTTTACGCTTATCTTTATAAATTAAATAATCTTTACCACTTAAAATTTCTCCAAACAGAAAACCGTCTTTTTTATAATAGTTCAGTTCTAAATCCATGTAATTAGATGAAGAGATTTATTGAATAATTGGGGCTTTATAAAAATCGTTGAGGTTGTTAGTATACAAAAGATAATCCATTTTATGTTTTATCTGAAATACTTTTGGAAAATTACTTTTTAGCGGAACTAACATTAAATAACTCTTGTTTTGACAGCTTGATCCTGTTTTTGAATTGTCTAGTTTTGAATCAAAAAAATACAAATATTTACCAATCCATTTTGTGAATTCAGCAGCCTTTTGTTCATTTAGTGTCCCTGTGAAATCTTTTAATTTTAGTGATGAACTTTTATCAATAATATTTCTCTGGTATTCTACAGCATTGAGAGGGATGTCGTTATGAAAAGGCACATAATTTATTTGCGGATCTATGAAAATCCATTTTTTTAACTCTTTTATATAAGCTTCTGAAACCACATGACCAGCATTATATTCCGTATATTCAACGTCTTTAGTTTTTAAACCTAATGTTCTTGTAGGAATTCCGATTGAATTTAAACAAGCAGATAAAACTTTTCCATACTCAACACATCTAAAATTTTCTCCGTTTTCAGCTCTTTGTAATATTTCTAAAACGTTATTGGTACCTGAATTATGATTTCCATCATGTTGCCATCTTTTATGAACCCAATTCGTAAGATACAGTACTTTCTCAACATCGTTATCTAATTTTTTAGTTAGAGAGTCAAGATTATACTTCGTTTTAAGTGCTATAAGTGAAGAATCTTGTTTAGGATTTGAAAAGATGAAATCACATGACATTAAAGTATCATTTTTACTGAAGTTGATTTCATGAACTTTTTTTGAAGGATATTTATTTTTACAATTACTCAAGGTAATGACACTAATTAAGAGTAATAACCAAATGTGTTTCATAATACTTGTTGTTGACTTATTTCTATATTAGGAATAAGTTTTGTAATAATTAAACTGCTAAATATTGCTCCTAAAAAATAGAAAAGTATGTCTAAAAAATCAAAGTTTCTTCCATCTAACCATAATGCAAACTCATAAACAGTTAAGAATATGAATGTGAATAATACCCAAGAAAAGAATTTATTAATTTTTTCTTCTTTATAAGCTTTACAAATATATAATGAGTTTGGAAAAGATTCTTTTTTGCGGTAAGATTCTAGTATGGAAATTACTTGATTACCTATAGTCATGTGTTTTGAATCAGGTATAAAAGAAGAAATTTGTCTAACAATACATTTAGATTTCTCTTTAGAGTTAATTTTTGAAATTAAATATTCTAAATCAGTTTGATTCAACCAATCAGCCTTTGTTTGTCCAATTGTAATTAAAATGTTAAACCCGTCATCTTCAGGATTAGTTTTTAAAAAAGATATTAATTCTTTAGCATTAAGTTTAGATATCTCTACACGATTACTTTTATTCAAAGTTTTTAAGAAGCTTTTATCATTTGCATTATCTTGTGTTTTGGTTTTACAAGAGACGATCACAAATAAAAAACTGAGATAAACAATTCTTTTTATGTACAAGTGATTAAATGTTATGACCAAAATTTTTTGAGTTTATACCAAAAGCTTAATTTAATTTTATCTTTTTGATCTTTAGTTACTCTTGATATAGGTACAGTTTTAGATATTTTATGTTTTATTTTTAGTAGTTTATTATCATCAAATCCAGTAGTTAAATATTCTGCTTTATGAATAAATGTCAAAGGAGAGATTTGAGATTGTATAAATTCTTCAATTCCATCTTTAACGATTAGTTGAATTTCTTCCCAATTCCATTTCTTTGAATTTTCACCTAACTTTAAATATTTTTCTTTTGGAACAAAATCTTCCTCACAAGCCCAATCGTCATTTTCTAAATCATAACTGTTGGACCCAATTAAATAAGTTTGGTAATCATCTTTAGTTTCTAAAATTCCAATATTAAAAGCTTTAACTGATTTAGGAATTTGTTCTTTAAGACTTATTCTATTAATCCAAAAGTTAATTAATTCTTTGATTTCATCTTTGTAAATTTCATTTCTAAATATAGAAGTAAATTGTTCATATGAAGTCTTATCAAATTCATAAGGTTCAATTTTGTCAAACCACTCAACGTTCGTGCCAATTGAATTAGGCATATTATTGGGTCCTCCAATATCAAGCCCCATTCTTAACCATTTTACAGAATGTTCAGTTTTTTCAATTTCTACATTTATAACTACACACCACAAATCAACATCATCAGGGCACATTAAAATTGGGACAATTTGTTTTTGATTACTCTCAAACCTTTCCCAAACAATTGTTCTTTCTTCATGATCACTCAACCAGTCTAATAAAGTTGGTACAAGTCCAATTAAGTTTTTATCAGGATATAATTCATGTAAAATTTTATCTAACGGATTGCCATCAATATTTATAGTTAAGTGTGGTTGATCATTATATTCACTTTTTTCAAATTTTGCTTGAATTTGATTCATTAATTTTTTTGCTAGTTATATAGTTAGTTTGAAGGAGTGTTTTCTTTGTTTAAGAATTTTTTGAGTTTTCCTCCTTTAACATTATTTACATCAAATTCGGTTATGAATGCGTCTTCATCAATTTGTTCAATAATTCGGCTAATTCTACGAGCATTAATTCTATTCACAACTACGTGAATAATTTGATTGTTTTCTATTACACCTGACTTTCCATAACCTTTTACACCTTGATAAACAGTTATTCCTAAACCAATATTTTTTAAAAATTCATGTTCAATTAACTCACTTTTTTTAGAAACAATCATTAATCCAACATAGTTCTCAAATCCTTGAATGGTAAAATCTATAGCTTTACTTGTAATAAAATAAGTAAGTACAGAATACATTGCTATTTCTGGTGTGAGTAAGATTGCTGTAATTGCGAAAAGCACAATATTAAATAGAAGAATAACTTGCCCGATTGAAAGTCCGATTTTTTCATTGATATAAAGTCCTAACAATTCAGATGCATCTAGCACAGCACCAGCTCGTATTGCCAGTCCAATTCCTACACCTAAAAAAACACCTCCAAAAGTGGCTATGATTAATTTATCATCAGTAATCGTGCTGAAATTTTCAAAATGGATTGCTAATGATAAACAAATGATACAAATAATTGATTTTAACAAGATTCTCTTGGTAATTGTAAAGTATCCTAAAATGAAAAAAGGTATCGATACTATTGGGAGAAGTATTGAAATATCTATATGAAATAATTCACTCAGTAAAATAGCAATTCCTGTAACTCCTCCATCTAGAAAACCGTTAGGTAATAAAAAAGCTTTTAGTCCTATACTAGCAATAATAATTGCAAATCCAATTTGAATAAAATCTATAATGACGTGTTTGGTAATATTTTTATCCATTTTTAGCGTTGTATAACTGCCAGTGTTTTAAGATGAAAAACATAGAGAAGCGTAAGTATGTTTTAAATTAACTTGTAACCAAATATAGACGTTTTAAATATAATTAGAGATCAATTATTTTTAATTTCTGTTACTCTACTTTTCATAAACGTGTTGTAATTAGTATAACTTTTGTTTAATAGAATTGCTTTCTCGTAATTCAGTACAGCATTTGATTTTTCATTTAGATTCTCATAACTTTCAGCCATTCCGGCATAAGAAACCCACCATTCAGGATAAATTTTAGAATTAATTTTAAAAGCTTCCATTGCATTAATAAAATCATTATTGTTTAAAGCAATATTTCCAGAAGTATTAACAGCCATTTTCAAATTAAAAAAATTTAGTTTAGCATTTTCTGTTTTTAGCTTTTTAAATGTATCGAGAGCTTGTTTGTACTTTTTGTTGCCGATAAGTTCTACTACATTTTCTTCTAAAGCATAATTTTTACTTTTTAGTTCTGGTATTGTAATTCTAGCTAAATCATTAATTATAATATCATATGCAGGAATTTTGTAACCATTAGTTAGCAAAATTATAGTTGTATTTTGATTCGGAAATTTCCTAATAGCAGAAACATTACCTCCAGAAAAACCATAAGAAGGAATATCATTTACATGAGTAATACTCCAACCTGATAGAAAATTATCTGTTCCGTTTGTAAAGTTGAAAGGTGACCACATGAGAGATTTGGTGTTAGGCTTCAATAGTTTATTAGCATCTAATTGAAGATTCCATGTAACGATGTTCTCTAATGTTATATTAATACCATTCGCGGCATGAGCTCTTTTACCATTTATAAATGTTGGTATTTCGAATTTTTTCTTTTTACGGTTGTAAGAATATACAGGAACTTTATTAGGGAAAACTTCACTAGTGTTAGAGGAGAAAATTAAACTGTTAGCGTTAGAGTTGAATTGATTTTTAATCACAAAATCCTCGTAGGTCTTGTCTGTAATTTTTTCTATTATTTGAGCTAGCAACCAAAAATTGGTTTGATTATACCTATATTCATTTCCCTTTGCAAATTCCATTTCATCTTCAGCTAATCTTTTAATCATCTCTTCGTTAGATAAATCACTGCTATATTTCACATAGTCAGGTATACCTGATGAATGGCTTAATAAATGTTTAATTTGTATTGAATTCCATTGTTCAGGTAAATTTTTAAGGTATTTTGAGATGGTATCGTTAAGGTTCAATTTTTCTTGTTCAATAAGTTGAAAAATTGCAACACTTGTAATAAGCTTAGTAGTAGAGTATAATGGAAATATTGAGCTAGATTTTATTGGTTCTTTTTTTTCAATAGTAGAGCTTCCAAAATAATTTTTATATAGCGTTTTGTTATCTTGAATGATGGCTACAGCTAATCCAGGAATTTCATGATTCTCGATAGTTTGTTTCATGTAATTCTCTATTTCTTTGGTTATAAGAGTATTATTTTTCTGTGTTTCATTTTTACAAGATGAAAATGAAATTGATATCAGTAAGATTAAAAAAAAATATTTTTTTGAGATTTTATAAAACGTTTTTGTTTTAGTCATTGTGGTTTTTTTAATTATAATTATTGCTTTTATACGTCTTAATTATACCTTTATGTTATAAATAGCATTTATTCAATCAAAAATTTACTTGTATAATTTATAACAAAGTCTTTGATGAAAGATTGAATAAACTTTTTACCTCCATTATAGTCACTTTTCTTTAGTTCAGCGTATAACTTTTTATACTCTTCCGTTTTTTTGAACTCTTTAAATTGACGTTTTTTAAATTTTATAAATTCCTTATAATTATAATTTCGAGCTTCATTAAATATTCCATTTTCAATTTCAATTAACCAATACTTATTGTAGGTAGACGAGTAACCTTGGTGGACATATTTAACCAACTCTCCATACGGTAAAATCAAAATTCCACTAAACCACTCAATTTTCACCTTTTCTTGTTTTGGAAAATATTTTTTGTAGATGGAAGTCCATTTTTCTTTATAATCGCCATTTTTACCTTCAACACGAGTTGGTGTTTTCATGTCTGTTAAAAACAATTGATTATCAATAATCTCAAAATAACCAACATATCCACGCCAAAGAGCTGTTGAAACCATTGTTGGTCTATTTTTAGGATTTGCATCAAAATATGGTTCTAAAGGATTTGAATTTAAGTTATATTCTTTCCCATTGTAGATAATTTTATCGGGATATTGTGCGGTAACTATATTGTTAGCTTTTACAATACCAATTGTTAATAAAATAAATATTAATGTTAGTTTTTCTCTCATATTGTCGGCAATGTTTTTGTGTATTGTAATTTATGATTTTTTTCATTCCAATGAATTGAAATAATATTTAAATCTGAAGTGTTCTGAACCAAATCTTAATTTAGTAATTACGTTTAATAAAGGTTTTTGTTAGAGTTTTTCTTCTCTTTATTAAATTCTTTTGTTAATGTATCTAATTCTTTTTTCTTTTCAAATTCAGACATTTTTACGATACTTTTGATTTTCTTTTTTAAAGAGTTGTATTTTTCTTTCAAGTATTCTAAATGGTCATTTTGACCAAAAGAATGTAGTTGTAGTTTTTCCATAATTTTTATGTTGATTCACAACAAATAGTAACGGTTTGTATAAAGTTCGTTGTGTTTTATTTAGTTAAAAATAAATAAATTATTATTGATTAGAAATTCTGCGAAGTAGGCAATTTGCTAGCAATAAAATTTATATTTCATTATACTTCTTCTTATAATGAACCTTTATTTATAAATCGTCTAGCTTAAGTCGTTAAAAACCTATAAATCATATTCACCATATTTTATTTTTTCAGTTCCATATGTAAAGTAGGGTAAGGCTTTCCTGAAGAATCTAATTCAGAACGTTTAATTGTTTTAAAACCAAATTTTTTATAAAATCCAACTGCTTGTTCATTCTGTTCATTTACGTCAACTTTTGTAACATCTAAATTATCAATTGAATAGTTTAATAATTTTTTACCAATTCCTTTTCCTCTGTATTTAGGATCGATAAATAACATTTCTAAATTCTGTTCTGCAACTCCAATAAAACCAATAATTTTATTTTCATTATTCCTTATGCATCTTAGTACTACAGCATCTAAGTATGTATTTAAAATAAGAGGCTTAAAATATTCAATATCTTCTTCTTTTAAAAAATGGTGAGTTGCTCTAACTGAAGATTCCTAAACATCTACTACTTCTTGGTATTCAGTTTTATCTATTGTGTCTATTTTTAGTTCCATTTTCTTAATTATGTGTAAATCTTTATTTTAATTCAGTTTAGATTTTACTGTAGTTTGATTTTTAAAATCCAAATCCGAATGGTTTCTTTCCTTTTGTTGCTGTTTTCAATTCTAAAGGAATTTCCCAAATATCCAATTTAGTTTCCCAGTCAGTTTTATATCCTTCTTTTATTGGATCAAATTTGAGTTTGTTATTTTTAAATTTATTTTGTTTGAATTTTTCCACAATCTTTTGTAACAAATTCCAAACAGGTTTTTCATATTCGTCAATTGTTTCCGCTGTATAGTTAAAATAAAAGTCTGGCTCAGCTCTCCAAAATATTAAAGAAGCTGTTCCTTTATCACATTTAGGACTATCAATAATCCAATCTAAAACAATTATTCCATCATCCCAGTTGTAATTGTCTGCAAGAAAATATTGTTCTGCTGAATTAAGAGTTTGAAACTTTTCAAAATCAGGAAGTATTTCATGATCAATATCTTCGTTTTTATTGAATGAAAATTCAATAAAGTTATTTTTAATCAATAATATTTTATGAGGTCGGATTATCATATTCTTTGCGTGTTGTGAATACTGTTTTTGCTAAGCTATGTTTTAATCTAGTCTAGGTATTATGGCTCTCGTTAAACTTGATGAGAAATTAGAAAAAGGAGGATTACCTTATCAATAATCAACTCAATATTTATTTGTTGTCATTTTAATATATCAAGATACTTTCGGCTATAATCAGTACGAAAATTAAATGGTGATTGACTTTAAATAAATACAAATTTCATATTGATTGGAGTTGTTGTAGGTAACTGTTTATTTGTATCGTACTAATTTTATCTAACTTTTTTAAAGATTAAGTCTCTATATACAAATCCCAAATTACCGTTTATTTTATTAAAGTCAAATTCTCCAAAGTCTGATGAAAAACTATTCTTTTTGATGTTTGGTTTTAAAGATGTGTATTTTAATCCATTGATGAAGACACTAAGTTTATTATCCTTTAATATTATTTCATATGTAACATTCAAATCTTTATTGAAATATTCTCCAGCAAATACTTCTAGTTCTTTATTTGAGTAATTTTTCGGCTGTTCAGTCTTATTCATTTGCTTTTTGTGACTTGATGATTTTTGGGGACTTGGAGGAACAGGTTGCATTTTATCTTCAAGATATATTTCAGCAATTTGGTAGGGTCGAGGTACAATCTCAAAATCTGAATTATTACTTAATATTACTACAGCGAAATCTTCGTCTGGGAAACTTAAATAATGAGATAAAGAACCGGCCCATGAACCAAGATGTGAAACCGAATTTAGTCCTCTGAATTCTCTAATTTTTAATCCTAAGGCATAATCTATAATATCTCCATTTTTTAGGATTCCTTTTTCAGTCATTTTTTTTGTGAAGTTTTTCCCGCCAATGATTTGTTTTTTATAGTTTTCATGCCATTTAAAAAAGTCTTCGACAGAAGTGTAGAGTTGACCGTCTCCACCCATTGCAAAATTGAAACTATGGTTTTGTATGTAGGTTTTATTTCTACTAGAATATCCTATGGCTCTGTTTTCTATCACTTGGTTTCGGTCTTCGTAAATAAGTGAATTATTCATTGCAAGTGGATGAAATATATTTTTGTTTGCAAACTCGCCAATACTCATACCTGTTATACGCCTTATAATAACAGCAAGAGCTAAATAGTTTGAATTGCTATATTGATATTTTGATCTTGGGACAAAATTCAATTCTCTTAAACCAGTTAAGATATTAAAGCCATCTTCTTCAGAAATAATATCGTAATCTGTTTTTCCTAACGGTGCTATGTAATAAGAGTAATCTTTAAGTCCACTTGTGTGGTGAAGCAAATCATATATTTTTATCTCTCCTTTTTTATATTTAGGTAGTTCAGGCAGATATTTACGAATTGAATCTTCGATTTTTATTTTTTTTTGCTCCTCAAGTAAAATTATACAAGAGGCTGTAAATTGTTTAGCTACTGATGCTATGTCAAAAACAGTATTTGGTGTGATTTTGACTTTATGATCGAGATTAGCATATCCATAGCCTTTTTTGAAAATAATATTTCCTTTTTCGAATATAGCAATGGCACAACCTGGTTTGTTGTTGTAATCACTTAATAAACTGTCAATTTTATTTTCAAAACTTTGGGCTGAACAAATATTTACAATAAATACAGAAAGAATTAATAGGAAAAACGTTTTTTGATTCATATGATTATTCAATAAGTGAAGTGTTTTTTAATTGGAAGAGGTTTTCTGTATTGTTATTAATGATACATTTTATTACCAGTTAACTTTATTTAGTTTTATATAGTTTGGGTTCAGTTATCCCGATTTTTAAATATCCTTCCTTATTCATTTCGAAATGCATTTCAGACATTCTATTTAGATATACTTCAATTGGTTCAAGTCCAATAGCTTTTCGTCTGCTATTTACTGTAGAGCTATCCGCTAATTTTTTTGGGTATGCTTGACCAGTTTTTGCGTTGTATGCTACTTGAGTTCCATAAATTTGTTTCTCTCCAGTATTTAATTTTACTCTGTCTACTAAAAGACCGTAACTACTTGGTTGGGCATTTCCTTTATCGACTTCAATTTTCATTTTTTTAAGAACTTCTTTTTGAAACTCTGGATTATGATCAGAATGTTGTACGATTAACCAAAAATTATCAGATCCTTCTTTACCAGCTAAATCAAATCCGACAAATCCATTTTTATCAAAAATTTCTCTAATACGCTTTTGGTGAGTTGTGAAAACACTGTCTTTAAAAAAAATCCATTCCTCATCAGACATTTTTTTATATTCACCTTGTGGTATATACGCTGCAATTTGATCAATTTCAGCCATTTTTTTGAGTTCATCAGCTAAATCTTGATTAAACTCAACTTTCGGTTTAATTTCCTCTTTTTTAGATGGTTTTTCTTTACATCCCAATAATGAACCCCCCATAATTAAAATTCCTAATATTTTTTTCATTTGCATTTTTTTGCTAGTAGATAAAGTTTGGTGTATAATTTTTTCGTTGTTGCGGTAAGTTAATTTATTTCAAGGAAAAGCAAGGCCAATCCGTAGAAATATAATCCTCCAACGATTAAAATTCCGATAAAATTTATTTTTAATCTTATTCTTTTTGAATCGTCCCAAACCGAGTTTAATTTTTCTTTGTTCGATACAATAACTTTTGTATTCGCTATGAAATCACCAATACGTCTTTGCGGATTTATGAATCCAACAATTACCTCTAATGGCCAGCAAATTAATGTCAAATTTCTTAGAAAACATTGTAATTCGCTAGCTGATTGATTTGTTTTAAAGTCAACAATTTGATATCCCAGTATCCGTTTAGCCAAACTTTTTCCTCTTAGAAAATCTTTATTCATGTAAATAAACATTGGAATTGAAAATAAAATCATACCAGTAAATTTAGTGGGATTTTGTTCAAATTGAATGGCTATTACAAAAAATAGAATTCCTAATGGTACAGTTAAAATACACATTAAGAAATGATCTAATAGCATACTAGAAATTCTATGAAATTCTGGATTTGTATCTGCAAGTTTCTTAATCTCTTTGTGTAAAATTCCTTTATGTTCAGTTTCTTTCATTCTAATGATTTATGTGTTAATAGCATTAGTTTTTATTCTTTTTTATCAATTGGGATATTTTTTCATTATCTATTTCTTCTTTCCAAATCAAGTAAGGCTTTGGTGAGTTCAAGATGTTTAGTATTTCACCATAATACTTTTCTAAGAAATCATATTCAAATTCAAAATTGTGAAAAGAATTAAGTTTTAAGTACTTACTGTAAATAGGAGTTGATTTATCAAAATAATATTCCATCATACCATTAGGACTAAATAGTTTAGTTTTTTCCTTATTACCTATGTAAATGCAAGGCATATCATACCCTCCATGTTGAATTGTAATTAATACTTTTTCTTTAGATATATATACTACTTGTCCATCATCAGATTTAATTTTTTTAAAATCTAATTTAGGAAGTAGGAGAGTTGCTTTTTCGCAAAGTTGATCAAACAAAGGATGATTTGGCCATTCAAAAGACATATTGTGTATTCTATTAATGCTTATTATTAGTACAATATATGTAGGGTGAATTTAGATTTATAACTAAGCCTAATATGATATTTTGTGTTTGTATTCAATTTTCAATCACAAACTTTATATTAAACAATTTAGTGTATTAGTAGAAATTTTCATGCATTACTTATGTTTTACAGAACATGTTACAGTTAGTATTTCATTCTTGTTGCAACCAATTAAATTTTCCGTCTTTCCAATAAACAAATCCGCCACCACAACTTTCAGAAGCGTGTATATAAAGAGCATTATAATTTAGTCTAACTTTTTTATTTTCAGGAACATTTTTAAACTTTACAAAATCATCTTCGTAATTTGACCATAAAGTTTCTCCTACATTAACTTTTTTAAAAATACCAATCCAACTATAATCATTAATCTTGAAGGGATCGTTCTCATTTCCTAATATGTGAGTTTTAGTTTTAATTGCTTTGTTGATAAATCCAATTTTTGTTTCTCCATTAGAGTTTTTTAGTAATATAACAATATCAATTTTTTTGTCTCCGAAAAAGTCACCTTTTAAATAAAAAGGATTAATATCTGTATTTAAGGATAGACCATCAAATTCTGAATATTTAGAAATTTCATTTTTAACATCTTCTATACTTTCTTTTTTTGGTTTTAAATATCCGTCAAATACATATCCATATTCAGCATTAGAAATGAAAGTAGGGAAGTTTTGAAAATTTATTTTCACCCAATTACCTATTATTTCTTGTCCGCCGTCTGTTATGGTTTGACTATATTCTGTTTTTTTAATTATACTAACTTCTGCACCAAAATACAGTTTTCCTAATTTCTTTCCTTTTGAATTAGGTTCTTGTCTTAAAAACAAACCATTTTCAGCAGTTACAATAAATTTATCTTGGGAATAAATTATTATCGTCAAAAATAAAGTTAAAAGTAATATTATCTTTTTTTTCATATTATTTGCAACACTTTGTGAATTGTTATTTGCGATTTTTTTGATGTAAAGTTAGTTAAAAGTATTTGACTTAGAACTTAGCTAGATTTGTTTAAAAGAATAAATCTGTAAGCAATCAATAATACATTTTGTTAGTTGTTTGCCAAATAATCAATTAACTGCTTATTATCTTAATCTATAAAGTTTATTTTTCCGCAATGCATTAATTCAATTTGTGGAAGCATTTTGTAGTATAGATTATCTTCTCTTAAGACAAGTTCAGTCCGATTTCCTCCTCTATTTTCGTTTTTAGCATCATTTTTAGTTTGGAAAAATATTGCTATCACATAAAAAAGGTGATCTTCATTGGGTTGTATTGTTTTTTGAACTATAGTTGAGTCATCAAGAGTGTCAAAATCAGTCAATCCATAGTTAAATAAACTTTGTTTTTCAAGAGACATTTTATCAGAAGATAGAAATAACTTGACAAATGTATTGGGAGAATTAGGAATCCCGATTTTATCAGTAGGGAAATCAACTGTTAATTCAACTGTTTTTTTAGTTTGATTAATTACTCGACTAAAGAACACAAGACAACTGTAATTAAAATATTCTTTTTTAGAGCCTTTATATAAACCTCCTTTTGGAAAACTATTCTGAAGGATTATGCCATTGTTATTCGATTCACTATACCATTTAATTTCAGTATTTTGAGCTTTGGTATTTGAGTGAATCAATAAAAAGATTATCAGAAGTAGAGTAAATCTCATAGTTTTCAATATAAGTTACCATTAATGAGGTGTTTGTGTAAGATTAGATATGTTGGTTAGCACATGGTTTCTTCTATATGATTTACTTGTTAATCCTTTATAAAAGCATTGCTTACTTCATTTATGTTCATAGAGTTTACATAATTTTCTATTTTAAAAGTTATTTTCTACTTCAGTAGCTTCTAACATTAAATAATGTAAATCTGTATTTTTAATAAAAGGTTTTAATAAATCACTACCTGGACCATACATAGCAATTTCTACATAATCTGAAGAGTGGTGCTGACTAATCCAACCTATTGAGTTACGTTGTTTTTGAATTTCAGCCATTAACTTAAAAGGTAAATGACGAGGATTATACAAACCATCTTCAGTTTTTATATTGGCGTAATGTGTTAGAAGCGTTATAGCTTCTTCATCTGTAACTACAAAATTATTAGCATATTCAATACGTTCCTTGATCTGATTGATAGTGGATTCTCTTCCAATACCATTTAAAATCCATTCGTTTGTATGTTTGTAGTTTTGAACGCTATCCAAGTTCTGATTAGCTTTGCTACCATAAATTGTTCCAGGATTAGAGTTTCCATGGTCTGTAGTAATAATCACTAAAGTTTCATCATTGGTATCAGCAAAATCAATCGCTACTTTTACAGCATCGTCATGAGCAGTTTGGTCATAAAGTAAACCTCCAATATCATTTCCATGAGCAGCCCAATCTACTTTTCCTGCTTCTACTTGCAATACAAAGCCTTCAGGATGATCTTTCATACGATCAATAGCTTTCTGAGTCATTTCTGCAAGTGTGGGAACATTCTTAGCTAACTCTTTGTTGTTATTTCTATCTAAAGTATAAGGCAAACCACTATCAGAAAACACACCCAAAATTGGTTTTTTAGTATCTGCTGTTAACATCTGCTTTCTATTCTTAACAACCTCATAGCCTTTATTGGCAAACTTTTGATACATATCAACCTTATCTTTTCGTTTATCAGGGGAAAAATACTCATTTCCGCCTCCCATCATAATATCAAAGTTTAAGTTTAGATACTTTTCTGCAATTCCTGCTTGGTCTTTACGAGTTTTACTATTTATACAAAATCCTGCAGGAGTAGCATGTGTAATGGGTACCGTAGTAACACAACCAGCCATTTTACCAGCTTTTTTAAATTTTTGCCAAATAGGCAAATGGTTTTCTCCAGTTGGACTAACATTAAGTGCTCCATTGTTGATTCTAAATCCTCCTCCCCATGAAGAACTTGCAGCAGCAGAATCGGTTACAATAGAGCTTAGAGAAGCCATATCCATAAGACCTCGTGTAACTTTATTGTCTCTATACAATTGAAGCCAATTAGAGCCTGTTCCTGTTTTTCTAGACAAATATAAGTCTGTCATATTAAGAGTTCCAATACTCATACCATCACTTACAACTATAATGATGTTTTTTGCTTTTTTGTTCTTTTTATATGTGTCAAAATCTTTAGTTGTAGCAGCTGCATCAAAAGGAGTTAATACCGATGCTCCTAAGGCAAAAAGAGAACCATTTTTGAAGAATTTTCTTCTATTCATAGTAAGTGATAATTCTAATGTGAAACAATAAACAAATATAAGGAATGCCTATATCTCACTTAAAATACGATTAAAAGAAATTGTTAAATATTTTAAAGCATATTTAGATTACAATAAAACTTGGTTTATAATTTTATTAGAGAAGTTTATTTTTAACATTAACGTTTTCGTTTAGGAAACTTAGGGTAGATTATAAATGATACGTTCAGGGTTGGTACTAAGCTAAATATTTATCTTTTTTCTTATGAACTTCAAATTTTATATTTGGCTAGTTAGTAAAGAATTATAGGTTTTTGATTAAGTCAAGAAAACTTATGTCTTCTAGTATATTATTAGTCGTACGTTTTTTCTTTCTGTAATTCTTTCTTCCTTTAAGGAATCATATAGAATGCTCAAATCCTAAATTTACAGTTTTCTTTTCGATGTTCGATTTCATTTTTAAATCGGATTTTATCCTTTTTAGTGAGTTCTTGATTTAATGCTCTCAGAATTTCTGATAGTTGATAAGAATCGTTATCTTTTTTTAAATCAAATTTAAGTACTAATATTTTTTCGAAGAAAACTTTTTTGAGATGTATATTTTCAATATTATGAATACTTATAGTTTGTTCATTTACTATTTTATTATAACCTCTACCAAAACTAATTCCGTATTCATTAATATGGAGTTCATCATTTTTTAAAATACAAGCAGGGAATGATTTTTTTGAGAAAAAGCAATACATCGCGACATAAAAAAAGTATACACCAAAAGCTAATAAAACTAAAGAAAAGCACAGAGCTAAAAAGTCTACTTTTTCACTAATTCCGAACCATAAGAATATACTCGATATCCCAAGAAAGAGTATACTAAAAAGCAAACTAATAAATCCTCCTATATATCGTCCTTGAGATTCAAAAACTATTTCATATTTTTCTTCGATTGATATAAGCTTTTTTTTCTTTCTTGCCATTTCTTGCTAAAAACTTAAATTTTGATACCTGTTGTGTTTTAGATAAAAAACCTTGTGATTTTTTGAATCACCATTTTTTAACTATAACTAACGCTCTGGTCAAGCTACGTTTTAATCCAGTTTAGGTTTAGTTGTAATACGTTTATTTTCTGGTTAATTTAAGCATTGCTTCTGAAGTACTCAGTTCTATTTCAGATACAATTAATTCAACTGATTTAGCATTTGCTCCATGTCTACAGGAATCTATAATTGCTCTTTTTTCAACAGTTGATATTCCTTCATCAATTCTTTCTAATTGTTGAATAAGAACATGAAACGAAGGTAATAACCACTTATTCGGGAATAATTCCATTATTATTTTTCGCATTAAATTTTCAGCTTTTTCATAGTCTGCAAAAAGTATTCTAGAGTCAGAATAATTATCTTCTGAACTTTTACATTTTCCTGTGTTTAAAAAGCATATGTCAATTTTATTGACATATAATTTAATATATAGGTACTTTTTTTTAAACATTTTAATTACAACGTATTTATATAAGATTAGTTGTATGGTTAAATAGCTAACTTATAAAGTGTTTCTTAATGTTTTTTATTCCGCTTTTTATTTTATGAATCCAGTTTTTATCTGTCGGTTCAATAATAATTGCTTTAAAATTAAATCTTTCGCTTTCAATTCCAACACCTTTTAAATCGTCAATATGTAAGTCAAAATCAAATGCTGGTGGAAATTTCGATGAGTTAATATTTCGAAACTTTAAAGTTTTCTGATTTTCTTTTTCGTTTACAATTCTACTGACTTTTATGCCATAATATTTTAAAGTCCGTCTTATTTTTCTTTTGCTCCGAAATGAAGTTGTGTAAATATGAATTTCATGTCCTTCATTCTGTAAATCCAAAATCAATTCAGGTGTTCCTTTTCGTATTTCCTCAATTCCGAACAGTTTTGCAATTCTGCTTCTGTTTTCAGTTTCAAACTCCATTCCGTTTGGAATCAATGTACTGTCAAGGTCAAAACTTATATCCATTTAATCAATAGTTCGATTCATTGCAATTATCAGCATAATTCCAATGTATAAAAATGATATAGCACTTAAAAAAAACCAAATCAGATTATTTTTTAGTTCAGATTTATGTTTTGAAATCAAAAGTCTTGTGTTAATTAATGACCATAAAATTCCACCATAAAAAATAAGTAATGAAATTATACTTCCATATTGGTAAATCCAAGTTCCTCTGTATGGTTTCACTAAATATTTTAAAAGCATTGCACTTAAACAAATTCCAATTATCAGAATTCCGCTTTTTTTAGTCCAATTTATATTTCGAAGTGTAATGTTCAATGTTTAGTAAAATGTTAGGTAATGTTTTTATTCCACAATATCATACCCAACTTCCTTAATTCCAAGGAAATCTTGTTTCGACTTTCTCTCTTTCAACAATCCATTTTCTTTAAGTTCAAACAATAATTTTTTTAGTTTTTTAATTCTTGGTTTTTGATTTAATAACCAAGTTTGATCTGAAACGGGTGCTCCATTTAATTTCATTAGATTTATTGGCGTAATGACTATTTTTTTGTCTGAATTTTTAAGTTCAATTATCAGTTTTTCTAATAATTCGATCGTCAATTCTTTTGGGTTTAATCTGCTAACATTAGGAAATCTTTTCCAATCAAGAACAGTTTTCGATTCTTCATTATCCAATTTGGCTCTTTTGTCAAATTTCAAAAGTCTGTCCAACAAATCTTCATCTTCTATATAAAATATTTCAGGGTAATGTTCTTTTGGATTTGCTCCAACGACTATTAATTGTCCCAATCTAAAGTCAGGATTAGATTTCCAAATCCGTTCGAGTTCTTTCAGTATTTTCGGAATTCTATTTTTATCTCTCACTTTCTTATTGTGTTTTTTGACTTGTGATACAACGTTTTGTGTATTGTTATTTACGATTTTTTATTGTAAAGTTAATTAAAAGTGGTGAACTTTTGGTTTTGCTAGATTTAGTTTGAAGGATTAAATCCTCAAGCAATTAACCATACATTTTGTTGTAACACGTTTCTTACTTTATGTATAAGTCATCAAAATAGTAAAATATAGAAAAGGGATCATTCCTGTGATAATCCAAATTAAATGTTTTCTCGATTCCATTTTGTAGTCTGACCAAACTAATAAAGAGTGTAGGAAAGACCAAAAAGATGATCCCAAAACCATTACTATATTTAAAAGACTACCATATTGATAAATCCAGCGGTATTCAGAAATTCGAAATCTTTGAACATAATTTCCAATTAATATCCCACTTAAACAAATTCCAATAATTAGAATTGCAGTCCACTTAGGCTTGTATCTTGGTTTGTTTATTTTCAATTAACTTATAAAATGTGTTACAACGTTTTGTGTATTGTTATTTGCGATTTTTTAGTTGTAAAGTTAATTAAAAGTGTTGAACTTTTGGTTTTGCGCGATTTAGTCCGAAGGAATAAATCCGTAAGCAATTAATAATACATTTTTATTAGCTGTTGGTTCTTTAATTATCTTATACTTTGATTTTCGATAGAATAAGCAACTGAATTAAATACTCCCTGTACTGTAGGGTATATTTTGTAATTCTCATTATCTACTTCAAAAGTAAAGAAACCTTCTTCTTTCTTTAGTTTAATTCTTTTGCTCACAAAAACGTGATTTCCCATTCCACCATAGTGATAATCAAAGAGCACTTCATCAACTTTAAAATTTTCAATTTCTAATTGATCTTGATGTTCTAATAAAAGTTTTTGCGCATCCGAATAAAAATTTTCATTATCGAATAAACTGGTTTCAAATCGATTCAGTTTATTGTCTTTGAAAGAATATATAGTAACTCCTCCAGCGTTTCCCATAGCCCCATCTTCGGCTAATTCTGCATAAACTATATCGTTTGCAGATAACGTCTCAATTATCTCTTTTGATAACTTAGTACTTGTTTGTTCATTCATTTCAATGTTTTTTGATTTATGGTCAGTATCTAATCCATTTTGTTTATTATCAAGTTTTAAACTTAAAAGAATCAGTAGAGTAAATACAAATTTTAGTTTCTTGTTTTTTTAATGACAGCCAACTTTTTGAGTGTTGTTATTTGCGATTTTTTGTTTGTAAAGTTAATTAAAAGTGATGAACTTTTGGTTTTGTGAGATTTAGTTTGAAATCAATAAATTATACACCTTGTTAGCCGCTGGATTTTTTTATTTCAGTTTTTATAATTTTTCCATCTTTCCACGTCTCTATTTTTATAATCTCTCCTTTAGAATTAAAGAAATATTGCTTGCCAATAGGTTTGTCGTCTTTGAAAATTCCCTCGAATTTTGTGTTTCCATTTTCGTAAAACTCACGATAAATCCCGTTTTTATCGAGGTCAATAATTTCAGATTCAGTTTTCAAAAATCCGTTAGGATAATATTCTTTAAAACTTTCTTTTTCTATATCATCTTTTAACTCTTGGATAACTCTTTGAATTTTTAATGAACCATCTTTATAATATTCCGTTTCGATAGTTCTTTTCAAATCCCGTTTATCGTGTACGGAATATTCATAAGAATAAGTTGTGATTTTTTCTAAAAGTCCATTTTCAAAGAATTCTTGAGTTTCTATTTCTTTATCTGCGTGATAAAAGTCAATCCAAGATAGTTTTCCATTTTCTCCATAATAGAAAAAAATTCCTTGCCTTAAACCGCAAACATAATTTGATTTAGATTTTAATATTCCATTTTCAGAATAAACTTTCCATTCTCCGTGTTTTTTTCCTTTTCTGATTGTTGAATTATTTCCAACTCCGCAACCTGCTATATAGATTTTTGTGTGATTAGTTTCGTATTCACAATTCTTGAATTCTCCAGTTGTTTTTATTTGCTCATTTTTATAATATTCAGTGTATCTTCCAGTTAAGACACTGTCGATTAAAAATCCCTGAATTTTTATTTGTCCGTTTTCATATTTCTCAACATATTCAGTCTGTGAGTAAATTAGATTTGAAACTAAAATGGTAAAAAATAATGACAATTGCTTTTTCATAAAGTTGGTTTCAGCTTATGGCTAACAATCTTGTATAACCATCAGTTACGGTTTTTGAATTACTATTTTGCTTTAGCTATTTCGAGTGGATTTGGATGTAGTCGAATCCGCTGTAATTGCGGTTATACATTGTTGCCAGTAGTATTTTATTCACATACATTTTTTCTTCCAACTTTTACAATTTCCTCAATTCCAAATTTGTCAAATCTCTGAAGTAAGTCTATTGCACTATTTTTCTTTTTAAATTCTAATTCTTCTTTATAAAGCGGAATAATAGTATAAATATCAATTGATTTATTATTCTCCGATTCGATTTGAGTAAACTCGTCAGGTAACTCCATTGAATGAGCCAACATTACAGAATTAAAACCAATTCCATCAGCAAGTTCTTCGTCATCTTCGTGTCCTAGAGTGTGTCCAAATCCTAACCAAGTTTTATTTGGGTGTGGAAGCATCATTAATTCTTTCATAATTCTAATTGGCCAATAATTCCGCTCATCACTGAAAGATTCATATTCCAAACTCCACTCTTTTGGCAACAATATCATTACTTCTGCAAATTCAGATGATTCAATATCTTCAGGTACTTTCATTGGTAAAGCACTCATTCCGCAACTCAATAAAATATGATAAGGTCTATCTTCAGTAGCTTTTATAAAGTAAATATCTCTGTGAATTATTTCAGATTCTATTTCGTCAAATACTTTTATGTCAGCGTTTTCGTTAAAAAATTGGTCTAAATGATTGTCAACTATTTCAACACTGTTTGGGACGTTTTTATTCATTTTTTTCTCGTTCTTTTGTGAATACGCAAAAGTTGAAATTAAAATCAGTAATATCGTTTTATACTTGATTATTTTCATTCGATTTCGGTTCTTCAATATTACTGGCAACGTTTTGTGTATTGTTATTTGCGATTTTTTGATGTAAAGTTAATTAAAAGTGATGAACTTTTGGTTTTGCGAGATTTAGTCCGAAGGAACAAATCCGCAAGCAATTAATAATACACTTTGTTATGTGCTTGCTTTTCCACCACCTTTATTAATCAACTTTTGAATTTTGTTAATTTCTTCACTGTGCTTGTCAGCGTTAAAATTCCGATTCTTTCCGAAATAGAATACGTCGTTATGGTTGAAAATCAAACACCAATTCAAAGTCTTGTCCCAAATCAGTTCGTCAGAACTAAAAAAAATGTCATCTGAAAATTTTATCACCATTTTCCAAGTCAAAATAAATCCGCAATCGGGTTGAGTTACCCAAAATACTTTTTGGTCAAAAGGAATTTCTTTTTCATAGAGCCATTTCTTAACCTTTTGATTGTCATTTTCACTAAATGATAGTTCATCTTGTTTATTAAAATACTTTTTAATTCCCGAGATTGAGTTTAAATATCTTTGTGTATTCTCAAAATTCCACAAAAATTGTGAAGCGTCTGAAGTTAGAGCTATAATTTGGTCTTGAAATTCAGCTGATAGCTTATTATTACTATCTTCAAATTTCCATTTTAGAGGATGTTCTGATAATGGAATTGAAAAAGTATGCACGTTTTCCAATGTAATTTTATCTTTCATTTCAGAAGCTTCTGCTTGCACATAACGGCCCGACTAAGGAATCGTTGTGTTAGTTTTACTTTTATTTTATAAATATACCTAAACATTTGAATTGCCAGAGTATTTTCCCAACGGGAAAATGTATAAGCAATGTTTTTTAGGTTTTGTTACTTGCCGTTGCGATCCGTCCTGATTGGAATCGCACCGTTATATTTTCCAAATCAAACCGTTTTGCTGAGTCAAGTCATTTGGCTTTCACAGTTCGCATAAAAATTAAGTTATGTTTAGCAATCATTTCGTTTCATTTTCACACTGCTTTTCAAAATCAATCCGCTGCAATTTTTATCAATCCGTTCTGCTTTTCTATTCATTCTGTCTTTTTTGAGCAATTGCAAGTAACGTTTTGTGTATTGTTATTTGCGATTTTTTGATTGTAAAGTTAATTAAAAGCGATGAACTTTTGGCTTTGCGAGATTTAGTCCGAAGGATTAAATCCGTAAGCAATTAATTATACACGTTGTTAGGCATTGTTTTTTAATTCCTAGAGTATAAGAGGAAACTCAAAATCATTCTCATGCACTAATCGTATTTCTGTTTTTTAGACTTATTACTATTTGATTGATCTCATTATAAATCATATCAAAAATAGTTTTGGTTTTGGAATTGTAAAGATATGTTTCGTATTCATAAGCGTCATTCTCGTAAACAAATTCTTTATAAGATCCGTGATTATCATATGTTATTATATTTTCATCTGGTCCGTTTAAAATTAAAAGAGACCTTCCTCCACAACATTCATCGAATGATATATAATCAATTAGTAGATTTTCTTTTTCATTAGAACTAGTGTAAATTTCTTCAATTCTCTTTGAATTAAATGTTTTACTTTCTTTATCGTAATAACCTTCTTCTATTTCAGATTTACTAACTCCATTTTGAATTAGTTTTATTATAAAGTCCTCAGAAAAAAAAGATTCAACAGGATAATATGAAGATATATTGTGGTTAAATAAATCGAGGAATGAATATCCTTTTGAACCAACAATTTCTAATGCTTTCTTTAGCTCTTCAGAAAGTTTAGTGTCAAATTTTTTTTCAAATAAATTAATCTCATATGAAATAGGATGGAAATAATTAGGCAAGCCATAAAGAATGTATTTCAAACCTTTATTTTCCATTAATATGCTTTTCTTATCTTCATTGCTTAATTGTGAAACTATATTTTCAAGTTCAGATACTATTGAAGTTATTTGTTCCATTTAAATTATGCCTAACGTTTTGTGTATTGTTATTTGCGATTTTTGATTGTAAAGTTAATTAAAAGTGGTGAACTTTTGGTGTTGCGAAATTTGTCCGAAGGAACAAATCCGCAAGCAATTAATTATACGCTTTGTTAGCTACTGTTTACGCTTCTCCATTGATATGGAAGTTATGAATTGTATTAGTTTTTGTATTTATAATAACTCTAAAAAAAGTATCGCCTCCGTCCATTACATCTAAATACCTTGACTCAATCAACTCATTATCAATCTCTTTTTCAAGTTCTTTATTGCCTTCAAAATCTATATAACCGTAGTCAAAAATTAGATATATCTTTTTAGTTTTACTTCTAACATCATAGAATCCTGAAATCTGAACACTATAATTACAGATCTCATTTTTGATTCTGTCTGTAGCTCTCTTATGCTCAGTTATCTTGGTTTTAATCATTTCCATTATATAAGGAATCTCGTATTCATTTACGTTTATTGGCTTATAGATGTCATAATCAATGTCAGGATCAAATTTTTTAAACAATTCATTTTGGACAGTAATAAAAGGAGATGGATATTTTGGTCCAATAACTTCATAATTAAGAATACAATCTTTTTTACAAGAATAAATAGAAAATATAATTAAAAGGTATAGTAGTCTTTTCATTTCATAGAATTGTAGCTAACGTTTTAGTATAAGCTTTGTTGCGTTTATTTAAGCTAAAAGAAAGCAAAAAATAAAACAACTTTGTGCCTGCGTATTTTTCCGAAGTAAAATATAGCAGCAATAAAGTTTATACTGTGTTGTACATAGTTTTTAGACAAATAAAACTTTAAAATCTTTTATTCAATTTATTGTCTGTGTGTATTAATTTCTGAACTTCTTTTAATACAGTTTCATTATTCATAATTTCATTCTTTAATGTTGTTGTATCAAATTCAAACAGGCTTTTCATAGTCCTAAAATAAGGATTTATCATTCTTATACCACCAATCCTAATGTGCTTGCCATATGGAGGATATTTGAATGTGGCAGATATTGTTCCTTTATTTTTTCCTTTACCAGCAACTGTCATTTTTAAACAAACAGTTCCATTTTTTGATTTTGTTCCTTTGTTATCACCTGCAACTTTGATATTGTATGGTATTAAAGGTCCAGGAGGTTTAGGAATACATTTCCAACCACAATCCTTAACTCTACCAGGAACAGCGCTTGTGCAACTATGATATTTTGAACGAAAAAGTCTTACTTTAGAATATTCTTTAGGTCTAATTTTTTTTTTAAAATTGTCGAATTGAATATCCATATTCCTATAAAACAATTCAATTCTTTCACTAACAGGTAAATCAATTCTTCTGTAAGCTTCTTCTAAAACAATTTCCTTAACTCTTCTATAATGAGGATAATGACTACTCAATGGTTTTAGTTTTATATCCATTTTATGCTATGTATTAATTAGATTAAATTTTTTATTATATCATTTTTGGGAATTATGTACAACGTTTTGTGTATTGTTATTTGCGGTTTTTGTTTGTAAAATTAATTAAAAGTGGTGAACTTTTGGTTTTGCGAGATTTAGTCCGAAGGATTAAATCCGCAAGCAATTAACTATACATTTTGTTGTATGTTGTTTAATTCAGAGTGAATTTCATTTATATTAATTTCTCTATTCTCATGTCCACAAGTAGAGATTTTAATTTTTGAATAATTGTCAGATATCCAAAAATAGTTCTCAAGAGAAAACCAAGAAAAAGGCATATGTTTAATTTTAGAAACCCTTATTTCTTTAAAACTCATTATAGTTTCAGTTTGTTTTATCGAAGGTTTTATGTGATTTATAATAATTTTCCCATTCTCATTATCAAGAGAAATTCTTTCTAAGTGATTTCTGTAATTATGTTTTAGAGATTTGAGTAATCTTATTATAACGAAGACTAATATAAAAATCAATACTTTATTAATATTTGGTTTTGTCCAGGTTAAAATAGATATAAATAAACTAAATATTAAAGCTGAGATAGTAGCATTAATAAATATGTCTTTTATTAATCTATTTGTGTCAATTTTTATTATATGATTTTCAAATAGTGTTTTCATAGAAATTACATACAACGTTTTGTGTATTGTTATTTGCGATTTTTGTTTGTAAATTTAATTAAAAGAGATGAACTTTTGGTTTTGCGAGATTTGTCCGAAGGATAAATCTGCAAGCAATTAACCATACATTTTGTTGTGGTTAGTTTTTATTTATTCAGGATTTCAAACAGTTTTGGAAATTCTGTTTCTATTCTTTTATTGTCCATTTCTCCATTGTAGTCATTGTCTCCGTATTCAAGTCCCACTGCTATTAATTCCTCAAATCCATTTCGTTCCGATTTTGGTATTTCTTTTAATATTTTGTAAAAATCGTTTTCTCCAATTCGATAAATTATTTGAGTTAAAATATAACCTAAGTCATAATAGCCTGCCGCTCCGCCATCAGGGAATTTTGTTATCTCAATGATTGCATTTTGTTCTTTTTTTAGAGCTTTGGAAATCAGGTTTTCCATTTTTCGATTTTCATTTAAAGATTGATGAGTAAACAACGTATCTCGAATAATTACTTTATCAACATTTTCTTTTTTACAGCTAACTAATATTATAGTTAGAAATAGCAGTATTATTTTCTTCACAAGATTTGTTTTCAAAATTAACCACAACGTTTCGTGTATTGTTATTTGCGATTTTTTGTTGTAAAGTTAATTAAAAGAGATGAACTTTTGGTTTTGCGAGATTTAGTCCGAAGGATTAAATCCGCAAGCAATTAACTATACATTTTGTTGTAAGTAGTTATTTTTTCCATAGAAATTCTAGAATCGATCTTTTATAATCGATTCTCTTCTTATTTATAATTAGTAATAATATTAATTCTACAGTTGAGATTTTGGTCCAAAATAAGGTGGTTAAAGCAAGTCCATGAGTCGAATTAGTTACTAATTCGATTATGTATAAGGCTATTGTAATTAATGTGATTTTTGATAGTAAAGTTCTTGTAGTTTTAAAGCTTTTGTATCTTGATAAATACCCAACTAAAATAATTAGTTTCATCCCTGATATTAAAAATATTGGTGAATAAGGACGAATATAACATCCTCTAATATTAATTGTTACGAGTCCAATTGTTATCCAAGATAAATAGTGTATTATTTCGGTTGCTTTGTGATTGATATGATTCCGTTCAAATAAATCAAAGGAGAGTAGTGTAAGAACTATAAATCCAGAAATTAAATCATAGTAATCAGATAATTTCATTAGAAGAACTAATGAAAAAAGTAAGACTAGAGTAATCCGAATAATATTTTTTGAGTTCATTTGAGAATTACTTACAACGTTTTGTGTATTGTTATTTGCGATTTTTTAGTTGTAAAGTTAATTAAAAGTGTTGAACTTTTGGTTTTGCGAGATTTAGTCCGAAGGAATAAATCCGCAAGCAATTAACCATACATTTTGTTGTGTTTATTTTATTTTTTTTTGCAATTCACTCAACAGTAATTTTTTCTCTTTAATAGTTAGGTCATAATCCATTCTGTCTACAGCATATTGAATTGTATGATCTTCATTCTTAAACCATTTTATCATTCTTATAATTCCACTTTTTGTAATTATACCTTCCTCATTTTCGAATTTTGGTGGATTCGATAAATGGATTAATTTAGTGTAGTTATTCAATGCTAATACCAATTTTCGATTGGTTTCTTGTTGTTGCAATCCATATTTAAAGAAGTGAGATTGGTCAGAACAAACAGCTTTAATTTGAATACCATCAAATTCCGTTTGATCAATTTCATCAAGTACCCACCAGAGATATTCTTTGTCACCAACAAATACTTTATTCTTATTCTTTTTACTTATTGCCATTCTTTTTCTAATTAAACACAACGGTGAGTATAAGAAACGTAGGGCAGGTGATAAGCGATACATTTCGGTTAAGTACTAAGCCAAATATAAATATTTTGCTTTTATCTTCTTTCTTGTAAACGCCAAATTTTATATTTGGCGACCTAGTCGATAAGCCCAAACCTTTCGAAAGAACACTTAATCCGCCCTATGTTTTTTATACATTGTTGGGCACAGTTTTATCCGTTCAGTTTTTCATTTATCAGCTTGTCAAGTCCATTAAAATCCGTAACATTGATTTCTGCTCTAGAAATATCATTGTACGAATTCAGATGTTCTCCTTTGGAAATCACAAAAACATCTACATTTTCCAATAGCTTTATTCCGTTAATAAATTCGTTCATTTTCTCTCTTACAATATTGCCTTGAGAAATAACTACATAAACAAACTTTATGTCCGACGAAATTCTTATCTGATGATTGATTTTTGTCTTTCCATCTTTGTAATTCGCATATTTTTCTTTAATAATATTTAATTGATTATTTCTGTCCTTTGCTTGATTTAAGAATTCAAATCTTTTATAGCCTAAATCTGTTTTAATATCGAAGAAGCAATTAACAATATTATCTTTCGTAAATGCAATGTCTGGTCTTAGCAATAATGACCTTTTACCGCTTTTGTTTTTTAATTCAGTTCCTTTAAAAGAAATTGGTGGGTCAATTAATATTTTTAGTCCATTTGGGTCAATTACTTTTTCAGCACAGTAACAACCAAATAGGTCTTCTGTAATTGAAGATATAGAGTGACTTGTTCCTCTGCTTAAAACAGTTGGATTTGATTTTGGCAAATAAGAACATTCTCTAGCTTCCAAATATGCTTTTCTAGTTTTCTCTAAAAAGTCAGCCTGTTCCAATGAATTAGTTTTTAGAAATTACATATTCAGCTAATTTTACACCTTTGGTCAATTCTGTCAAATAAGATGCAGAAATTCCCGATTGTTCAATTATGTCCTTTTTCGAATATTCACTTTCTTTTATTTCGGTCGCGTATTTAATTCCGAATAAGTGTATCATAGTAACAGAGTCTCCTTTCGGTGCATTATTATACATTTCATTGAGTTTTGTTCCAAGTTCGTTTAAGGTCATATTTTTGGATTTTTAATGTTCAGATTGAGGTTTGTTTAAATTGTGCCCAACGGTCTCGTATAACCGTCAGTTACGGGTTAAATTAGCGATTATTTTCGGTTAAGCACTGATGTTAGCAATTCCGAGTGGATTCGGACGTAGTCGAATCCGCCGTAATTGCGGTTATACATTGTTGTGGTGCGTTTTATTCTTTCAGTTTGTTTAGTCTTATTATTCCGTTTTCTATTTTTAATTTCAAAAATTTTTCTCTCTTCTTTTTTTTAAGACTCCATCCGTCATATAGGTATAATTTGTCCTTATAAAATTTTGCAATTGAAAAGTCCATTTTATAAAAGTCTTCCATAACCCATTCAGCGAATATCATTCCGTTATTTTCCTTAAAATCAATTCCATTGTTATCAAATAATTCCGTAATGTTTAGTTCGCCTTTTTTGGAGTCAGAATAGCATCGGATTATTTTTTCAAGATAGAGCTTATTGTCAATTATTCGCCATATAGCTCGATAGCCTCTCCAACATCCTGTACTTGGTGCTGTGGCTCTTGTATTGTTAAACGGACGTTTCTTTAATTCCAATTTTTCTAATGGAAACATTTTCAAGAAAATCGTATCGTTTTCAATTATTAATAAATCAGTTTCTTGTCCAGTCGCAAATACTGAAAAAGTCAGATTTATTAAAAGGATAAATATTAATATTCGTTTCATTTTTGCGCTTTTTTTAATGCACCACAACGGCTCGTATAAGAATAGTAGCCGATTGCGTGGCACTTTCCTGTCAAGTTACAAGAAAGCTGACACGGGCTACAGCCCTTGAATTTACTACTATCTCGGCTATTATTTTTATACATTGTTACCGCTAGTGTTTACTATTCCAATCAAGCTTGGTTATTTCTTTATCCTTAATTACAATCATTGATACTTCTCTTTCTCTACCAAGTCCCCAAAAATCAAGATTCATTAAAATCACACCATTGTCATATTGAGTTGTAATTGGGTCATGTGTATATAAATCTGAATTGAAGAGAGGGTCAACGATTGTTATATCCTTTTTCTTTATTTCAGCTAAAAATGTTCTGTCCTGCCAGTTTACCATGTAAATTGTTTTTCCATTCCAGTTAAAGCTTGAAAAAATCTGAACCCAGTAAAAGTCAAATACAGATTTGGAATGACCAGATTTATCGGAGTATCCTAGAGCGTTAATATTTTTCGTCTTTGTGTCAAAACCCTTTAGGTTTGACAGTTTTGAAGGGTCAGAAATTAACTTCAACTCAGCACTTCCCATTCCGTGTCCAAGATGAGATAGCACTTTATAACCTTTATCTGTTTCAATTATCGAATTTGCACAAGTAGCTTCGGTAAAATAAATATTTTCGTTAGTTCTATTATAAAAATAAACAGTTCCGCCCCATTCTCCATTACAATCACAATAGGCAAGGTATTCATTGTTCTCATAAAGTTTAGGCTTCTTGTCAAACGGTAATTTTTGTTCAGATTTCTTCCAATGGCCATCAGAGTCTAAGAACCAATATTTTCCATTTGATAATCCATACAATTTATTATCAATTAACCAATGGTAGTCAAATCGTTTTGTATTTAATGCTTTTTCAAGTTTTTCGTTTCTAGAAAAGTCCGACAATTTATAACACACAAAAGTTCCAGGTTCAAAAAGTGATACTATGTTTTCGTTGAATACTACTGAAAAAGATAATGGAAATGAGTTATCCTTACTTGGGTTATCCAAAACTATTTCTCTTTCCTTAAAATCAAGCGAAGTTTCTGAAAGTATCACATTGAAGTCTTCTCCTTTATGAATCATTGGCAAGGTTACCTTGTAATCATCATATTCAAGTCGTTCCTTTAACTTTGCAACAAGAGTATCAAAATCATTAGTCTGACCTTTACAACTTGCAAAAGAAAAAATCAATATTCCAATTATAATCTGTTTCATTGTATGCAGTATGTTTTTTACATTAGCGGTAACGTTTTGTGTATTGTTATTTGCGCTTTTTGATTGTAAAGTTAATTAAAAGGTTGTGAACTTTTGGTTTTACGAGATTTAGTCCGAAGGGTTAAATCCGCAAGCAATTAACCATACATTTTGTTGTGTGCAGTAATTTTTATTCAACTTCTATTTTATTGTTCATAATTTTAGTCCGAAATGTATTTCCATTTTTAGAAGGATTCCAGCCCAATTCAAAAGCTTGCTTAATCCAATTGGAAATATCATATGGAGTTATAGGATTCACCATCTCAGTTTCTATATCATTTGGATGTTTTCTGTCCGTGCGGATAAATAAGTTCGTACCTGGGTTTTCCTCCAACTCGATTGCAACATGTAATTTCCCAATTCCGTAAACCGATTGAGTGTAGGTTGCTTTTTTTCGAATCAGCCATCTAAATTTTAATCCATCAACATCTATTTTTCTTGTTCCTTTTTTAGGTATTGCCATTTTTTATTATTGTACACAACGTTTTGTGTATTGTTATTTGCGATTTTTGATTGTAAAGTTAATTAAAAGTGGTGAACTTTTGGTGTTGCGAGATTTGTCCGAAGGATAAATCCGCAAGCAATTAATAATACATTTTGTTGCCCACAGTTATTCTGCGTTCTGTTTATCGTAAACTTCTTTAAGTTTAATTTCTCCAACAAAATCTGGCAAGTCGGATTTTGTTTTATTTTTAGATATTATTCTAATTTTATCATCTTCTAAAATTGCTTTTGTTGTCCTGTAAATAGTTTCTGTTTTAGGTTTCTCAACAAAAGTAATTGTCACGGAATTTGAAAGCTCTTTTTCTTTCACATTTACAGTATTACTTTCCGTTATATACCCAAATCGTTTCTCTCCGTTTGGTAAGAAATATTCATATCGTATTGACGCTAAATTTTTACGATTTGGAATAGTTTTGAAAGGAATTCTTAAACTAAAATCATTTTCTAATTCCATTTTTAATTCGATATTATCTAAGTCAGCATCGTAGTCATAAACAAATTGGATTTCGATTTTTTTGTCCGATAAAATAGAGTTTCTGTCGGTGTTAAATTTTAGTAAATAGTTCTTTTCATTTGGTCTGTTTGAAAAGTCAAATCTCGCATCACTTTCCGAAACGTCATATTGGTCAGAAAATATTATCGTATCATTTTGCCTTTCCCAAGTTCCATTATATTCTCTCCAAGTTGAACAACTAATTGCTGAAGGTCTACTCCAAAAAACAAATGTATTTTTCGTTTTGAGTGTTATTTCTGATATTCTGTCGTCCCAATCAATTAATGAATTTTCCGAGTTGGTTTTATCTTTTTTATAATTTATGAAAGAAACTGGCGTGTTTTGTCCAAAAGATGATTGTCCAATTATCAGTAAAATTATTATAGCAAAGATGTTTTTCATAATTGAGGGCAACGTTTTGTGTATGGTTAGTTGCGTGGTTAAGCAACTAATTTAGTAAACAAATATGAACCCTAGAAAATTCCAAAGGAATTTTCCAGATAAGTACTTGCCACAGCAATTAATTATACACGGTGTTAGCCATAGTTATTTATTCGATTCAAGAAATTTAGTCATTATTACTTCATTCATTTCTTTTGCCTTTTCAAGAGATTCAATTCCGTTTAGGTCTAAATAATATCCACCATAAACAAGGTGGTTATTTATAAGAATCAAATTGTACACATAAACCACTATTATTTCGTGGTCGTCATAAAAAGGCTTTACTAATTTTAGAGCAGATAATATATTTTCATTTGGTCTATATTCTTCAATAACAATCGGCTTTTCAGAATGTAAAAAAGTTGTGTCAGAATATACTTTTTTTAGAGCTTCCAATCTGTCAACATTAATAGTTCCAGTTTTCTTTTTTTGAACTCGAAATATTCTTTCTAAATCGTCCCCAGTCAATTTCCATTTTTGCTCATTTTTGTTAACCATAAAAACAGCATAATCTTCAAAATCGAGAATATCTAGACTGTCTTTTTTTGAAAATGTATAATTGTTCAAATAAACTCCTAGAGTTTTAAATTTATCAGAAATTAATAATTCGTCAAAATATAATTTTACTGATTCATCTGCGTAACATTCCGTCCATTTTCGAAAAGTTGGAAGATTAAAATCTATATGTTCAATTTCATTTTTTTCTTCAGAATAGTAGTCATCTTTTTTTTCAGGTTTACATGCGATTAATAGAAGTAAAAATATGATATAAGTTCTGGTCATTTTTAATTATGGCTAACGTTTTGTGTATTGTTATTTGCGATTTTTAGTTGTAAAGTTAATTAAAAGTGTTGAACTTTTGGTTTTGCGAGATTTAGTCCGAAGGAATAAATCCGTAAGCAATTAATTATACACCTTGTTATGCCCTTTGCTTTATTCTGTGTATTTATAAAATATCATATTTTTGTTAGCCAAATCTAATTTAATTAACCCACTCCTAATTCCTATATACACATTTTCATTATCAATTACTGCGATAGAATTTGGATATAAACTAGACCAAAATGTATTTTCAAAAATAATTTCTTTTTTAAAATCCTCAATCACATAAAAATTCTGATGAGTTGCAATTAAAAACTTATTTCCGTAAATAGTAAAAGCCTCAGGAGCATCGTCAAATTCCATTAGTTTTTCATATGAGAAGTTTTGTCCATCTTTTTTTAATTCAAATAGTGCTCCACCACTGTAAGATAAATGAGCAAGTCCTTCTATAAAATAAGTTTTACTTTTAAATTCAAAAATGAACTTAATATTCCCTGCTTTTATTTTAATCTCTTCTTTGTTTTTATTGCTTGGGACAAATGATAATTTTCCACCCCATTCTCCGCGATTAATTCCTATTAAATTTCCACCCTCTATTTTTAATTCCGCTTTATTTCTATGGTTTGATTTTTCAATATTCAGTTCATTATCAATGAATTTTACTCTAAATTCATTTCTAGCCCAATTAAGTTCTCTCCATTCACCTGAATAGGGTTTGGGGATTTCAGTTTCGATAAAGTTTTTAGGAATATTAACTTTTACTTGACTACAAGCAGTTAAATTCAGAAGTAGAAAGGCAATTATTAAAATTCTATTCATAGTTTTTTCGCATTGGGCATAACGGTCTCGTATAACCGTCAGTTACGGGTTAAATTAGCGATTATTTTGGATTAGCACCGACTTTAGCAATTCCGAGTGGATTCGGACGTAGTTGAATCCGCCGTAATTGCGGTTATACATTGTTACCTACAGTTTTTATCCTGCCATTAAAGGTAATCCTTGTTTATATTCAATATCAGTTAAATCCGATAATTCTTTTTCCATCAAATTTTTTAATTCAGCCGTAATATAAATCAGTCCATTTAGTATTCCGTAGATATTAATTCCAACAGATTCTGTTTGATAATAATCTTTAAATTCAATTTGATTCTTAATTTTCAATTCAGAATAGTTTGTCCATTCCTCATTTGTGGCTCGTCTAAAAATTATGATTGGATTCAACTCGATATGGTCAGAAACGTGTTTATTCAGAACTTCTGCTATTTTATTGTCAATTATCGAGTATCCAAATCCATCAAGAATATTTCTGAAAGTTCCAAATTCAGATATTTGATATCTTCCATCCTTTAATTTTATTAAGCTAACTTCTTTTATGAATTCAATGGTACTTTCATTTTCAAAATCATCACTATCACAAGTAGTTCCTTTGTTACAAAGCCAATAATTCAAATTTTGCATCATTTTTTTCAAATTGTAGGTAACGTTTTGTGTATGATTTTTTGCGGGAAAAGGACGCGAGTTTTTTTCCATTGTTTCGGAAAGATAATTAATAAGATTGAATTTCCGATGAGGAAATTCAGCCGCAATTAATTATACACCTTGTTGTGGTGTCGTTTCTTAATCTATTTGTTTAAACTTTCGCCCAATTAATTCGCATTTTTTTGTGATGTTCCAAAATCCGTAACCTGCATAACCGGTTGGGATTTTCCAATATATTATTTCTCCATTGCGTTTTCTCAATCCGAATTCAGATAGATATCCGTCATGCTTTGTAATAATCTTTTTTTCTTTATCAACAACAAAAGATTTATAACCATTGTGCCATTCAAATTCAGAATAGTCGATGGTTTCTTTTTCATTAGAATCAATAAGTATAAATTTTTTGGTTGTATTTATTATAAATTCTGATTCTGTAATCTTTAAAGCTAATACAGGAATTTCGTTATATTCTAAATTCAGTTTTGATTTTAGTTCAATTTGTAATTCTGGCTTTAGGAAATCAAATAAGGTAAAGAGCTCACTTCCGTTAAGATCTGATTTGTTTTTATTGAAATAATTAAAATACCAAAATTCAATTCGATCTTTAATTTGTCTAGCAGTTTTTTCTATTATTTTCTCCATTTTTCAATGCACCACAACGTTTAGTGTAAAATGTGTTTTTAATGCAATTTACACTTTGTTATAGGCTTTTTAATTTTATTTAATCTATTCCTAATTTCTTTAAAGTTTTAAGATGTGATTTAATTAATGATTCGTGATCGAATTCTTTTGGTTCAATTTTTTGTATTTTTTCTATTTCAATTGTAATTAATGTATTTAATCTTGAAGTTGAATTTATAAATTTTTCTCTTGAATTCAATTCTTTATATTTAATAACTAATTTTAAATTATTACATTTTTGAACTATTTCCTCATCAGAAAATTTAATAATCTCTGGGCTATGTGCAAACTTATTTCTTATTGATCTTACCAAATTTAACTCATCATAAATGGTTTTATCAATTAGTCCTATTGAATATGCTATTTTAGTTTTTCCTGAAAGTGATGATAATGGTCCAAAACCATCAAATAAATCTTTTATTATTTTTTTTTCATTTAGTAATCGTTTTTTTAATAAATCTTCTAATAATTTTTCAATTATTGAGATGGATAATAAAGCAACTCCTCTATCTGACTCATTACTTAATTCTTTTCTAATTTTTATATAATCGATTATTGATTCTCTTAGAGTCTCTGGAATTTCATTTGGTATTAAATCATTAATAAACTCCTCTAAATTATTTTCTAAAATATTTTTTAAAACGTTCATCATTATTATATTTTTCTGACTAATGTTAAAAACTTCAACTAATAATCAGTGATTTATGAATTTGTATTTTATACTATCATTAACTTGAATAATCAAAGTAGAATTTTTCAACTTCTCTTCTTTAAAAATTCAGAAGTGGGTTATCTATGAAATTGCCTATAACGTTTTGTGTATTGTTATTTGCGATTTTTTGATGTAAAGTTAATTAAAAGTCATGAACTTTTGGTTTTACGAGATTTAGTCCGAAGGAATAAATCTGTAAGCAATTAACTATACATTTTGTTGTGGTGCGTTTTTAGTCAAGATATATAATTCCTTTATAATAATTTATTTTGGCTATTCCTAAGTGACGGTTTTCAGTGCATTTTTCAATCATTATATTCCTTCCCTTGGATAAGTCAAGTAAGAAATAGTTTTCATATCCGTTTATTGTAATCTTAACTTTATAATTTTTGTTATTAAGATATTGCTTAACTTCTTTTTTTTTGTCTTTGGTTTGGGTTATAATTTTTCCTTCATTTTTATACTCAAAATAAGAAAAATAATATCCTGTTGTCCCAATGGTTTTGTCAGAGGTTATAATTTCATTGTTAAATATTTTTGATCCATTTAACTCAATTGATATTGAGTCATTTTCAAAACAACTTCCTAAGGAAATAGAAAAGATATTCTTGTTTTTTAATACTTTGTTTTGAAGGGTGGTTTTACAACTAATTAAAAGCATTAAAATAATAATAGGTGTTATTTTTTCTGTAATCAAAACTTTTTTTTTCAAATGCACTACAACGGTAAAGTGTATGATTTCGTTGCGTGTTTAGGCACTAAAGTTAGCAAATAATCACGGATAGAAAATTCCAGCGGAATTTTCGGAAGTAAGCCTTTACTAGCAATGAATTATACACAATGTTAGCTGTAGTTTTTTATTCTTAGTGGTGATGACATAAATGGTCTAAAGTAAATAACCTTTTTCTAAAATCTTCGGTATCTCTCCACTTTTTAAATGTTATAAGAATTTCTAATTCTCTATTTGTTAATTCAGAAGCTCCAGTTAAGTCAGGGAAAATTGTTGAATGATTTATATTCATTGAATTCAAATGGCGCAAAAATAAGTCACGTAAATTTTCAGGAATATCAATTCTATATAAAACTGGTGAAAAACCACCTAGATTAGAGTCTTCTTTCAAAAACTCCTCAATTGATTTTCCATTAGGTGTTTTGGTAAATTTTCCTTTCTGTGATAGTAACCTAACATTTTCATCTATTGGGCTATCAATTTCGTAAATAAATTTAGCTTCTGGCTCTTGATTTATCGCAATTTCTTGTAATGCAAATGGGCTAAAAATCCATAATGTTCTTGTTTTTGAATTTGGTGTAGTTGGATTAAATAGAGCAAAATATAATGCGATGTATGGTGATAAAGTCCAATCCAGAAGAGGCGTATCTAAACCATAGTGCTGTCCTAAAGCCCACCATTCAGTGTCATTCAAGTTTTTATTTGGGTTTATTCTCTTTCCAATACTATTTTTCTTAAAATTATTTAAGTGAATTTCTAATATCTTATCATAACTTAAATCGACACGTAGTCTTGGTTCAATTTTTTCTAGAGAATCTTTATATTTTCTATCAAATGTGGATTCTAATTTCCAAGTTGAATCTCTATGTCCTCTAAATAGAAACTCTTTATGGTCAATAAAGTTATTTTCTATATTCTCAATAAATTCAAGCCAAGTATTGACTTTAAATTCCGCATAGATATTTGTATCATTAATTTTCCAATCCATTTCGGTTTTCTCAAATTACAGCTAACGTTTTGTGTATGGCTTGTTGCGGAATTTTCCGAAGGAAGATTCCGATGAAACACTAAGGTAGCAAATCTGTAATGAATTTCGTTTAAGAAATTCAGCCGCAATGAGCTATACACTTTGTTAGCTGCTGCTCTTTTTCTTTTTTAATTGTTCTAGACTTAAATAAAACACAGCCAATTCGCTTGATGCGGAAACAGCAAGTTTTACATAAATTCCGTCTAATGATTTGAATTCAGGTAAATGTCCGTGTCCAGTTCCGTAAGAATTTCGCAATTCGGTTATTCCGTGGGTAATGGTTGAAAATCCACCTAAAATTTTTGCGATTGAAGATTTAGCTAATTCAATGTTCTCAACCTCAAATGGCATTAAATCAATTTGCTTATTGGTTTCTTTAACCAATTTTGCAACATCCCAATCTTTATTAATTTCTATTCTTGCCTCATTTAAAATGTGTTTACAACAAGTCTCGATTAACTCCTTTGAAATACCTAAGGCTAAATGAGGATTACTTTCGATTGATTTGTTCATAAGCTTTATTTGCTTATTCACATATTCTTGAGTGAGCAATTCAGTTATTTTTTCCGCTTTCTTGTCATTCTGTTTTTTATGCTCACTTTTTAGGTAAGGTCTCCAACTAATATCTCTTACATAAATTCCGTCTGCTTGTCCAGCTTCCGTAATTGCCGATTCGATAGCTGAAGTTTCTTTTGCATATTCGTCTATTTTCCGATGTATCTTTAAAGGAACTCTAACAATCACCTCGTACATATAAGTTTCAATGTCACTATCCATTCTGAAAAGTGTGTCGATATATATTTGGTCGATTTCGCAGTCATTTAGAAGATTTACAGCTTTTTCTTCTTCCAATTCCATTAGCCAATCGAAAATATGTCCTTTAAGTTCGCTCATTTATTATTTTCAGCACGATGTTTTTTGAGTTGCAGCTAACGTTTCTTGTATGTTGCGTTTGCCTGCCGAATGCGGCATATGCAATATACAAATTGTTAGCTTTTAGTGTTTATTTTTCTTAAAGTTAGGGCGTCAGTTTTGATTCCGTTTACTTCAGTATGGAGTACTCTACAATGCTTATTTGCTGGGTTTTCAACTAATGAAACTTCTTCCAATTCTATTTCAGTAATATTCCTTGTACAAAGTTCTCCATTATAAAGTTTTCCTTTGATGTGATCACAACTTCCATAGTCCTTTTTGCAGATAGAACAAAAGCTTTGTTTTACAAAACCTCCAGTACTAAAAAAACTCATTTTTGGGAATAAAGTTTTTTCATAATTATGCAAGCGTTGTAAATAGTGTTCTAAATTATCACTTTCAAATGGATAGTTTCGAATTACCGTTCCTAAATGCACTTGACAATCGACTAAGATATCCCAAGCAATTGCCATTTTGTCTTCTTTTAGGGATACAAGCATTTTTAATTCACTTTGAATTATCATTGCTAAACGTTCAAAACAGTATATTAAATTCGCATCATTTCCATTATTTTTCGTTGCTAATTCTTTTCTTTGAATTGATAGATTGTCTATATATTCTTGTAAATCTTCTATTTCTTTTTTTTGAAGTTCAATTCCAACTGTAAAAATTGCTATTTTTTGAGCTTTATCTACGACCTCATTGAAGTCATGAATTAGTTCATTGGGATTGATTAAATATATTTTTGTCATTTAAGTGATTTAATAACATTTGTTAAATCCTTGATCCCTTCAGAATCGCCTTCATAAGATATTTTTTTTACTGTTTTCTTTTTATTCGTTTCCACATAAATATCAAGTTTAACAGTTTTCTTACCTATTGTTCCTTTGAATAAATCTTTACAATACTCAGAGGCAAGGTTTATTGCTATAGCAACCAAATGTTGATTTTCTGACAGCATTGATAGGCTTATGAAAAGTGCTGGAGCAAAAAAATCTGCGCTTTTCCTACTCCGATATACTGAGGAATCAGAATCTAATTCACTTGATGAGAGTTCGTTTAGCTTAAATACTTTTTTAAAGTCAGTTGTTGAATCGGTAAAAACAAAATCATTTTTGTCATTTACTTCGGATATATTTTCAGGAATAAAAGTTAAAGAGTCAGGAATCTCAATATTCAATTCATTAAGTTTATCTATTAAGTTTGATTCTTCTATTTTATAATTCATCTTTTGTATTTCGTTTTTTTGCATTAAAGCTAACGGCTTCGGCTATGATTAGTACGGGAATAAATAAGCGATTAATTACCGATTAAGCACTTAGCCAAAACTTTTTATTTTGTTTTAATTTTTCAATTTTCAAAGCCAAATCAAAAAGATTTGGCGGACATTATAAAAATACACTAAACTTTGGATTAAACACTAAAACCCGTATTAATTATAGCCCTTGTTGCCAGTAGTTTTATTCAATTACTTTTTTATAAATCAAGATATAGTCTTTCTCATATTCGATTTTCATTTCGGTTAGAGTTAATTCAATAATCTTGTCAGAAGAAGCATCGAGGAAATTACCGTTTTCATCTTTTCGCCATTTTTTATTAGGCATAAATTTTTCGGTTTGAATTATTAGTTTTCCTTGTCTCGAATCTTTAGGGATAACCATTTGATACTCTATTTCACTTTCCGAAATTATTTTCCAATTTCCACTATCAGTATTTTCTTTGGTAAACTTTTTTAGGTAAGTTCCGTCTGAATTCAAGGTAATATCTGGTCCACTTGCAACTATTTTCATCTTTTCTCCGTTTGGATAAGTTCGATAAACGTATTTTACTTCTTGGTTATGTTTATCAATAGTTTTTGTGAAATTCCATTTTCCAACTATATTTTTTTCTGTTAGTTCATTTTTTTGTCCAAATAATGTAGTGCAAAAAAGTAAAAAAAGTACTGGGAGTTTTATTTTGATTTTCATTTTTTTAAATTACTGGCAACGTTTTGGCTAAGCTGCGTTTTAATGCAGTTTAGGTTTTGTTGGCAGTAGTTTTTCTTTCTTTCCATTCCGATTTCAATATAGACATAATCAATTTATCGTGAAATCCATTATCTCGGAAAGATGCTTCTCTTAATCGTCCTTCAATTTTAAATCCAGACTTTTCATATGCTTTCAATCCGCCAATATTAGGTTCAGATACTGTTAGCATTATTCTGTTTAATTTTTTGTCTACAAATCCTATTTTCAAAATCTGTTCAGTAACTTTTGTTCCGATTCCCTTTCCCCATAATTTCTTTTCACCAATGAAAATATAATACTCACCAGATTTATTTGTCTCTGAAATATCACAAATACCAGCATATCCAATTAATTCATTAGTTGATTCTAAAAATATACCCAGGGTAATATCTTTTTCATTTTTAAGTAATTCTGAATACCAATTTTCAATTTCCTTTTCGGTATTGATTTTTCTAAATAGTGACAAAGAATATTTAATTACATCATCATCATTAATCCAGTCATAGAATGGAAAAATGTCTTTCTTTGATAATGTTTTTAATGTAATCATCTTTATTTTTTTCAAATTACTGCCAACGGTTGGGCTATGAGTAGTTGCGTGGTTTAGTACTTAACTTTGCAAGTACACACCAAACTGAAAATCCGCGAGGATTTTCAGAAGTAGGCATGAACAAGCAATTACTTATAGCCATTGTTGTGCTTTCGTTTTTTATGTTATCAGTGCTTTATCACCTCTAGTTCCTTTTTTTACTCGTTCTGAATAACCAGCAAAAAAGAAAGGAATGTTGTCTTCGTTCCCGTTTTCAATTCTTTGTTTTACCTTTTCAAATGCCAGTATCGAAATTTCAAAATTGGGTTGTCCAGTAACCAAAATAGGTTGGTTTAATTGGTCATACCAATAATATTTTCCACCGTAATTTCTTCTTGCTACTTCGAAAATGTATGAACCCGCTTGAGCAATTATGTCCTCTAACATTCCTGAATCCATATCATCCTTATTTTCTGAAAATAGACTCAAAATTTCATCATCTAAAACAGTCAGACTCGATTCGCTATAATCCAATCCATTGTCGAGTCGTTCGTTAAAGCTAGAAATTAATCTTTCCGCATTATTTGTAGATTTCTCAATAAATTCCTTTTGAGCTTCGTCAATCGGATTTTCATTATTTTTTTCATTAGACTTTTTCTTAAAGAAGTCAAATATTCCCATAGTTATTAATTTTTTATCTGTCGGTGTAAATGAAGCACAACGTTGGTATATACTTAAATGCAGTATATCTGCATTTATCTTTTTTTATATTAAGTTCTTGTTTCAGAGTTAGTAATGTTCTGTTTTTGAAGTGAAATTCACTTTTGTTTTTGCAAAAGTAGTTTTTAAATTTCTTTATAAACTTCTTCAAACGGAATTCTAAATCGTTTTCCATAAACACCTTCTGGCTTTCGTATACCACAAGAAATAATCATGTTGATTTCCGCACCTAAAGGTAAGCCTAAAACTTTTTTAACACGCCAAGTGTCAGATCCTTCCATTGGACATGTATCATACCCTTCGCCAGCCATACTCAACATAAAAGTTTGAGCTGCTAACCCAGCACTTTTATGTGCTACTAAACGCATGTCTTTACTTCTCACTTCACGATAAATAGGTTTGAATAATCCTGTTATTAAAACTGTTAAATATTTAAAAAAACCAAAAATCCCTAAAAAATCATTGTATACAAATGGAATTAGTTTTTTATAATAGTTCTTCGCAAATTTTTCTCTACTAGATTGTTTCGTTTTTGGTTTAGGAGGATAAACTTTATCTAAATATTCTAAATTTGCTTTTGCTCTTTTTCTCCATAAATCTTTGCGTACCGTAACAATAACAAGTTGTTGAGCTGTTTTAGCGGCATTCTGATTAAAACATAAAGGAATAATTTTATCAATCACAGATTGAGATGTAATGTGATAAAATTCCCATAGCTGCATGTTACTGCTATTTGGAGCTAAAGTTGCTTGTTCGATACATTTTTTTACAGTTGAAGCTTTAATTTTTTGTTCGCTATCGTATACACGAACAGATCTTCTATATTCTATAGCTTGTTGAACAGTTTTTTGATTCATAATTTACTATCCGAATTTTAATAAAGTCTTTAATTGCTTTAATTTTCCTTTATATGGTGCGTATCGTGTTGGTACATCTAACCAGTTTCCACGTGTAACTACACCTTTTTTATGAGAAAAAGTCTCAAAGGTTTGTTTTCCGTGATAACTTCCAGTACCACTTTCTCCAACTCCTCCAAAAGGTATATTATGATTTGCAAAATGAACCGTTGTATCATTAATAGTTCCACCACCAAAAGAATAACGTTGAATCATTTTTTTAGCAAAAGATTTGTTCCCAGAGAATACATAAAAAGCTAGAGGTTTATCATAATTGGTAATAATTTTCTCTAAATCATTTTCTGTTTCATAGGAAATGACTGGCAGAATCGGACCAAAAATTTCTTCCTGCATTACATTACTACTTAAATCAGGTTCATCTATAAGAGTTGGCGCTATGTAACAATCTTCACGATCAGTTTGTCCTCCTGTGAGTAACGACTCATTTTCAATCATTTTATTCAAACGATCAAAGTTTTTCGTATTTACAATTCTTGGGAAATCATTTGACGTTTTTGGATTTTTTCCATAAGCTTTTTCAATTTCAGAAATAAAAGCCTTTGTGAATTGATCTTTTACTTTTTTATGAATCAATAGATAATCTGGTGCAATACAGGTTTGTCCTCCGTTTAAAAACTTACCCCAAACAATTCGTTTAGCAGCTAATTTAATTTTAGCTGTTTCATCTACTATACATGGACTTTTTCCTCCAAGTTCTAAGGTAACTGGAGTTATGTGTTCAGCAGCAGCTTTGGCGACAATTCTTCCGACTGGCACACTTCCCGTAAAGAAAATATAATTCCATCTTTGTGCTAGTAACTCTTGAGTTTCAGGGATTCCTCCTTCAATAACAGCCACATGTTTCTTATCAAAAACAGATTCAATAATTTCTTTAGTAATTGTACTAGTATGAGGTGTTAATTCAGAGGGTTTTAAGACTACGGTGTTTCCAGCTGCTACAGCCCCAACCAAAGGAGAAAAAGCAAGTTGATATGGATAATTCCATGGAGCAATAATTAAAGTAGTTCCGTAAGGTTCGGGGTGAATTTTTGCAGAAGAAGGAAAGTTTAACAATGCAGGAAAAACACGTCTTGGTTTCGACCATGATTTTACATTTTTAATCATCATTTTTAATTCAGAAATAACAATTCCTGTTTCGGTCATTACACCTTCATATTCCGATTTTTTAAAATCATTGTGTAATGCTTTCAAAATATCATTTTCACGTTTTGTGATTTCCTTTAGTAACTTTTGTAAACTATTTTTTCTGAAAGAAATATCTTTAGTTTGTTGAGTCGCAAAAAAATGACGTTGCTCCTGAATAATTTCAGGAATTACTTCAGTAGTTACTGTATTGATCATAAAATTATATTTCTTGTAGTTTTTTATTCATTAGCATAAACCAAACAGGAGGGATGAGTGATAAAAGCATCATTCCTGGATAACCCGTCGGCATTTGAGGACTTTCTGGAAGTGATTTTAAAATCTGATAATGTTTACTTCCATTGTAGTGATGGTCTGAGTGTCTTGATAAATTAAATAAAACAAGTTTACCAATAACATGGTTCGAATTCCAAGAATGTTTGTGTTTAACACGTTCGTATCGACCAAATTTATTTTTTTCACGTAGTAATCCGTAATGTTCTATATAATTTACAGTTTCTAATAGAGAAATGCCTATCACGGCAGCTATTAAAAAGTAGTAAGTAACAGTTACACCAAAAGAAAAATAAATACTGCCGATTAGAGCAATATGTGCTAAAGTGTAAATAATCATTCTGTTTTGATGGTGAAACCAATTTCTATTAGATGTTTTCAATCTTTTATTTTCAATTTTCCAAGCTTCAAAGTAACTCATAACTTGAGATCTTATCCAAAATATGTAGATAAGCTCATTTTTTCTAGCAGTAGCAGCATCTTCAGGAGTAGCAACATTAAAGTGATGGCCAGCATTATGATAAGGTAAAAAATGAGTTTCTAAAGATGTTAATAATAAAACTTCACCCAGCAATTGTTCTAAGCGATTACTTCTATGACCTAATTCATGTCCAACATTTATTCCTACAACACCACACATAATTCCCATAGCAGAAATTCTACCAATTAAATCAATAGTATTTTCAGTATTGTTAATAACAAATAGAAACCAGATTAAAAAGAAAATTTGAGTAGGTACAGTTAAGTAGAGGATGAGAGAATAGAGTTTATTATTCTTTTCGATCTCTTCTTGTTCTTTATTGAAATTTTCAGCATTTACCTTCAAAAAAAAATCAGCAAGAGGAACAATTCCAAAAACATAAATTAACGTAAGAAAAGTAATCCATCCTGTAGAAGTGAATGAAATATAAACAGTAAAAGGAACAGAAAATACTAATAAATATTTTAACGCTTTCATAATGTGAAGAGGAATTTGTACTAAATATACAAATTAGTTACAAGCATCCCAAATACTGTCATGAGATGGAGTAGGAGCATTAATTATAATTTTTTCTTTATTTACAGGATGTGTAAATTGAATTTTTTTAGCATGTAAATGAATGCTTCCGTTTTTGTTACTTCTTGAAAATCCGTATTTTAAGTCTCCTTTTATTGGGTGGTCTATATTTGAAAGCTGACATCTAATTTGATGATGTCTACCAGTCTCTAAATCAATTTCTACCAAAGAGTAACGATCGAGTTTTCTTAACACAGTATAATGTAAAATAGCTTTTTTACTGCCAGAAATCTCTTTTTTAAAGGCTTTAGATTTATTGTTTTTAGGATTCTTCTTTAGAAAGTCGGTTAACGTGTTTTGACTCTTGTTTAAATGTCCTTTTACAATTGCCCAATATGTTTTTTTAATTTGCTTATCTCTAAGCATTTTATTTAAACGTTCTAAAGCTTTAGATGTTCTAGCAAAAATTACAATACCAGAAGTAGGTCTATCGAGTCTGTGAACAGTTCCTAGAAATACATTTCCAGGTTTATCGTATTTTTCTTTGATGTATTCTTTAACAACATCGCTTAAAGGCTTGTCTCCAGTTTTATCACCTTGTACAATGTCACCCGATCTTTTGTTGATAATGATAATGTGGTTGTCTTCATGAAGAACTTGAAGATTATCTTTAGTAGAATACATCAGATCATTTATTTAAAATCGTCTGCTACATCTTTATTGACTTGATCGATAAAGTTCAATACTTCATCTCTTCCAAGTTTACTACTAGAGGAAGTTAAAAAATTAACAGGTAAACTTTCCCAATGTTGTAGTAATTTTCTTTTGTAAGAAAGTAATTGTTTGTTCAATTTTGAACTAGGTAGTTTATCAGCTTTGGTAAATATGATTGCAAATGGAATACTATTTTCTCCTAAAAAACGCATAAACTCCAAGTCTATTTTTTGAGGATCGTGTCTACTATCAACTAAAACAAAAGCACAAACTAATTGCTCTCTTTCTTTGAAGTAATTTTCAATGAAGTATTGAAAAATGGTTCTTTTCTTTTTAGAAACTTTTGCGTAACCATATCCTGGTAAATCTACTAAAAACCATTCGTCATTTACTTTAAAATGGTTTATTAACTGTGTTTTTCCTGGTGTTCCAGAAGTTTTGGCTAGTTTTTTTCGTTCCATTAACATGTTGATCAATGAAGATTTACCAACATTAGAACGGCCAATAAAAGCGTATTCAGGTATTCTGTCTTTAGGTGCATTTGTAACATTACTGTTACTCATCACAAATTCAGCAGATTTTATTTTCATCGCTTAAATATTATGTTCTTTTAGCCAAGTTTCTAAGATATTATTAAACTTTTCAGGATGTTCCATCATGGCAGCATGTCCACATTTGTCAACCCAGAATAGATCACTATCAGGTAAAAGTCTATGAAAATCCTCAGCAACATCTGGAGGTGTTACAGTATCGTTTTTTCCCCAAATTAAACAAGTTGGTTGTTTCATGTTAGGCAAATCATTTGCCATGTTATGTCGAACTGCACTTTTTGCAATAGCCAATGTTTTAACGAGTGTGTTTCTATCGTTTATAACATCATAAACTTGATCTACTAATTCTTCAGTGGCTATAGATTTATCATAAAAAACTTCCTGAGTTTTCGTTCTAACAAAACCTTTATCGCCTCTTCTAGGGTAGTTACTTCCTAATGAATTTTCATAAAGTCCAGAACTTCCTGTTAAGACTAGTGCAGCAACATCTTGAGGGTAATGTTTTATGTAGTATAAAGCAATATGTCCACCAAGAGAATTTCCTAGTAAAACAACATCTTTTAAGTTTTTATACTCAATAAAATCGTGTAAGAATTGAGCTAAATTCTTAACGTTTGTCTTTAAAATAGGTAGCGTATATAGAGGTAATTCAGGGATTAAAACCTTGTATCCTCTTTCGGAAAAATGATTAAAAGTATGATTAAAATTACTTAGAGCACCCATTAAACCATGCAAAACAATGATAGGTCTTCCTTCACCAGCTTCTGCATAAGTAAATTTATCTTCTTTCTTTAAAAAATCAGTCATTAGCTAACATTTGGCTAACCGCAAAAATAAACCTTTTTTGTTACAAGTCAATTTTCTTTTTTCAGAGTGGTTATATGTCTGATTATTATTGGTGATCGAATATGTTTTGGATGAAAGTGGTATAAGTTATTAACAATGTGGTAAAAAGTGGTAAAAAGTGGTAAAAAATTTATACTTTTGAATATTACTATATAGTTAATCGTGATAAACCTTATTGGAACATATGAATGTAAAGCTGATGCAAAAGGTCGGCTTATGCTGGCTTCTGGCTTAAAAAAGCAGTTGTCTCCTGTGTTGCAAGAAGGTTTTGTGATTAAACGTTCTGTTTTTCAATCTTGTCTGGAACTGTATCCAATGCAGGAATGGAATGTGATGATGAACAAGATTAATAAGCTGAATCGATTTGTGAAAAAAAATAATGATTTCATAAGAAGGTTTACAGCGGGGGTTAAGGTTGTTGAGGTTGATGCAACTGGTAGGGTTTTGATTCCTAGAGATTTGTCGGTTTTTGCAGGTATAAAGAAAGAAGTGGTTCTTTCTAGTGCGGTAAATATCATAGAGATTTGGGATAAAGAAAAGTATGAGAGTGTTTTAGAAGATTCTGCTATGGATTTTGGAGATCTGGCAGAAGAAGTTATGGGAAATATTGATATAGATGAATAGTTATCACGAGTCAGTGCTGTTGCGAGAGAGTGTAGATGCTCTTGATATTAAGGAGGATGGTGTTTATGTGGATGTTACATTTGGTGGTGGAGGTCATTCAAGGGAAATATTGAAACGTTTGGGGAGTGGTGGTAAGCTTTTTGGGTTTGATCAGGATGTAGATGCAACTAGGAATTTAATTGAAGACGATAGGTTTGTTTTGATTGAAGAGAATTTTAGGTATGTGAGTCGTTTTTTAAGGTTTCATGGAGTGAAGAAGGTAGATGGTGTTTTGGCTGATCTTGGTGTTTCGTCGCATCAGTTTGATGAAGCTTCTAGAGGTTTTTCTACTAGATATGATGGAGAGTTGGATATGAGAATGAATCAAACTGCTAAAATTTCAGCAAAAGAAGTAATTAATAATTATGAGGAATCTAAGCTTGCAGATGTCTTGTATTATTATGGAGAGTTGAGGAATGCTAGAGCAATTGCTAAAACATTAGTTGCGTCAAGAACTGAGAAGAAGATAGAGACTAGTTTTGAGTTGAAAGAAGTTTTGAAAAGGTTTCTTCCGAAAATGAAAGAGCATAAAATTTTAGCACAAATATATCAGGCAATAAGAATTGAAGTGAATGAGGAGTTAGAGGTTTTGAAAGAGTTTTTGAATCAAATTCCTGATTTGTTAAAAGATGATGGTAGGTTAAGTGTTATTTCGTATCACTCATTAGAAGATCGTTTGGTGAAGCGTTTTATCAGAACAGGTTTGTTTGAGGGTGAGCCGGAAAAGGATTTTTATGGGAATACTAATGTGCCATTAAAAAAAGTAGGGAAGTTAGTTGTTCCAACTAGTGATGAGATAGCTCATAATAATAGGGCTAGAAGTGCAAAATTAAGAATAGCAACTAAGGCATAGTATGGCGGATAATTCGGGAGGAATATATGATGTATTACGTGGAAGTTTTTTAACAGACGAGTCTGCGGGAAAAAATTGGAAGATAATTCTATTTGTAGTAGGGCTTTTGTTGGTGATGATTTGGAGTGCGCATTCTATTGATGAAAAGGTTGTGCGAATTGCTGAGTTAAATAAAAAAAAGAGGGAGTTGAGAGCTGAATATGTTGATACAAGCACAATACTAATGCGGATGAAATTAGAAAGTGCGATTCGAAAAAAAGTAATGCCTACTGGTTTGGAGCCAGCGCAAGAACCTCCGCAAAAAATAAAAGTAATAGTAAAATAAAATAATTTAAGATTTGACAATAGTTAAAAAAAGCATATTAAACAAGTTGTACGTAGTTGCGGTGTTAATGTCGCTTTTTTTGTTGGTTATAGGTGGGAAAGTTTTTGAGCTTCAGTATGTAAAAGGGGAGCGTTATAAAAAGATGGCGATTGAGAAGAATATCAAAAATGATACTATTGCTGCGAATAGAGGTAATGTATATGCTTCGGATGGAAATCTTTTAGCTACTTCAGTATCTAGTTATACAGTTCGAATGGATCCAGTTTCGGTAAGGAAAAGGGATTTTGAAAAGTACATTGCTGCTTTAACTCAAGAGCTCTCTAAAATGTTGGGTAAAACTCCTCAGTATTATGAGAAGAAAATCCGTGATGCTAGAAATAGAAAAAATAAATATTTATTAATAGCGAGAGGTTTAGGGTATAACGATTATGCGGCCATGAAAAGTTTTCCAATGTTTAAATTGGGTGTTTACCGTGGTGGTTTTATTGCTGAGCAAAAAACAGTAAGAGAGCATCCCATAGGTAAGATAGCAGAACGTACAATTGGGTATAACGATCACAGAGGAGGTGCAGGTATAGAAGGAGCGTTTTCTGAATACATGAAAGGAGAGAATGGCTGGAGAGTAAAGCAAAAAATAGCGAAAGGACAATGGAAACCTTTGAGAGATATTAATGAGAAAGAACCAGAAGATGGTAAAGATGTTATTACAACTATAGATGTTAATATCCAGGATATCACACATTATGCTTTATTGAAGCAACTCGAGTATTTTGAGGCTGATCATGGTTGTGCGGTAGTTATGGAAACGGCAACTGGAGAGATTAAAGCAATATCTAATTTAGGTAGAACTTCAAAAGGAAAATATTACGAAAAAAGAAATTATGCAGTTTGGGAAAGTCACGAACCTGGTTCTACATTTAAGTTAGCGAGCTTAATGGCGGCTCTAGAAGATAATGTAGTAGATACTTCAGATGTTATAGATACTGAAAAAGGAAGAATTTTTATCAATAATAGAAAAGTAGAGGATAGTAATTGGGAAGGATATGGTAAAATTTCTTTAGCTAGAGTTTTTGAGGTTTCTTCAAACGTTGGTATTGTAAAAGCCATTCAAAAAAATTACGATCATAATCCTAATAAATTTATAAAAAGAATGAAGCAGTTTGGTTTAGATCAGCAAACTGGTGTTCAAATTGTTGGTGAGGGCAAACCAATTATTCCTTTGCCAAAAACTAATCGCTGGAGTCCAATTGCTTTAGAATGGATGGCTTGGGGTTATGGGGTTTCTTTAACGCCTTTGCAAACACTAATGTTTTATAATGGTGTTGCGAATAATGGTGAGTTGGTAAAGCCAAGATTTGTGAAAGAGTTGAAAGTAGGTGGGAAAACTGTAGAGAAATTCGATAAGATTGTTTTGAAAAAGAGAATTGCGAAACAATCTACTATAAATAAAGTAAAGAAGGTTATGGAGAATGTGGTTAAAAAGGGAACTGCAGAAGAAATTTATTCTCCAAACTTTTCAATGGCTGGTAAAACAGGTACAGCAAAAAAATGGATTCCTAGAAAAAAGAATAAAGAAGGAAAATATGAAGGAGGTTATTATTCGAATAAAAAATATGTAGCTTCTTTCGCTGGTTTCTTTCCTGTAGATAAACCAAAATATTCTTGTATAGTGGTTGTGCATGAACCAGATCCTTCAAAAGGGTATTATGGAGCAAAAGTAGCAGCTCCTGTTTTTAAAGAAATAGCACATAAAATTTATACATCAACCCCTTCAAGTGTACAAAAGGTAACGGATTCTGTTGTAACGGCTTCCATTAGTAAAGATTACAATAAGTATTATGATATTATAAATAGGTATAAAACAATTATGCCTAAAGTGGTAGGGATGTCTGCTATGGATGCTATTTCAATTTTAGAAAATATGGGTTTGAAAGTAAATGTTTCTGGAATTGGAAAAGTAAAAGAGCAGTCAATTAACAAAGGAGTAAAAGTTCGAAAAGGAGCAACAGTATATTTAAAACTATCATAATTGAAAATAGTTAAAGACATATTATATAAGGTAGGAGTGAATTCAGTATTTGGAGATACAAATATTGAGATTGCTAATGTGGTTTTTGATAGTAGGAAGGTTGTTGAAAATGATTTGTTTGTGGCCCAGCGTGGAGTAAATGTTGATGGTCATGAATTTATAGATAAGGCAATTGATTTAGGTGCAAAAGTTGTTGTTTGTGAGGTTGTACCGGAAAATAAAAAAGAGGGAGTTGTTTATGTTGAGGTTAATGATGCCAATAAAGCGTTGGCAAACATAGCAGCAAATTATTATGATAATCCTTCGGATAAAATCAAATTAATAGGAGTAACAGGAACTAACGGAAAAACGACAGTCACAACGTTGTTATATCAGTTGTTTAAAAAGTTAGGGTATTGTGCAGGATTGCTTTCTACGGTTAAGATAATGGTAGATGAAGTAGCGTATAAAGCTACGCACACAACTCCAGATTCATTAACGATCAATAAATATTTATCGGAAATGGTGAATCAAGGTGTTGAGTTCTGTTTTATGGAAGTGAGTTCTCATGGTATTCATCAGCAGAGAATAGAAGGGTTAACTTTTGAGGGAGCTGTGTTTACAAATTTATCACATGATCATTTAGATTATCATAATTCGTTTGCGGAATATAGAGATGTGAAAAAATCTTTTTTTGACGGTTTATCTAAAAACGCTTTTGCGCTAACAAATATAGATGACAAGAATGGTAATATCATGCTTCAGAATACAAAGGCAAGCAAGAAATCGTATGCGCTTAAAACACTAGCTGATTTTAAGGCGAAGATTTTAGAAAAAAGCTTTTCAGGTTCACTTGTTACTATAAATGGAATTGAAGTTTGGTCAAAACTTATAGGTGATTTTAATATATATAACCTTCTGGCAATTTATGGAGTTAGTGAGTTGTTAGGTTTAGATAAAATAGAGGTTTTACGAGCGATTAGTGAGCTTCAAAGTGTAAGTGGTCGATTTGAATATATCGTATCTAACGACAAAATCACGGCGATAGTAGATTATGCGCATACGCCAGATGCTTTAAAAAATGTTCTAGAAACTATTAATAACATAAGAACAGGTAACGAGCAAGTAATTACTGTTGTGGGTTGTGGTGGAGATAGAGATAAAACAAAGCGTCCTAAAATGGCAAATATTGCTTCTTTATTAAGTAGTCAAGCGATTTTTACCTCTGATAATCCCAGGACAGAAGATCCTCAAGTGATAATAGATGAAATGGAAGCTGGGGTAACTCCAGAAAATTATAGAAAAACAATAGCTATTGTAGACAGAAAGCAAGCGATAAAAACCGCTTGTAAGTTAGCGCAGCCAGGAGATATAATCCTGATCGCAGGAAAAGGACATGAAAATTATCAAGAGGTGAATGGTGAACGTCACCATTTTGATGATTTGGAAGAAGTGAAACAATGTTTTAATCAACTAAAAAATATATAAAGAATGTTGTATTACCTATTTGAATATTTAGAAAGTGAATTCAATTTAACCGGAGCGAGTGTGTTTCAATTTATCACATTTCGTTCGGCTGCAGCATTTATATTGTCATTGTTGATTTCTACAATTTTTGGTAAAAGAATTATCAATTTCTTGAGAAGACAACAAGTCGGTGAAAGTATTAGAGATTTAGGATTAGATGGGCAAATGCAAAAAAGCGGAACGCCTACAATGGGTGGTGTAATTATCATCATGGCGACGTTAATTCCAGTGTTGTTACTAGCTAAGCTAGAAAACATATATGTAATCATTTTGTTGATAACAACTGTTTGGATGGGCTTTATTGGGTTTGCTGATGATTATATAAAAGTATTCAAAAAAGACAAGGCAGGTTTAAAAGGAATTTTCAAAGTAGTTGGTCAAGTTGGATTAGGGCTTATTGTCGGAGCGATTTTATACTTCAATGATGATGTAACTATAAAAGAACAATTGCCACAAGAGCAACAAATAGTTATGGAGAATGGTAAGAAGAAAGTTTTTAGTGAGGCACATAAGTCAACTAAAACAACTGTTCCATTTTTAAAAGATAACGAATTAGACTATGCGAAAGCTTTAAGTTTCTTAGGTGAAGGTTATGAAAAATACGCATGGTTAATTTTTATTCCAATTGTTGTTTTTATTGTTACAGGGGTTTCCAACGGAGCAAATTTAACAGATGGAATTGACGGTTTAGCTGCAGGGTCTTCTGCTATTATGGTAGTAACTCTGGCTATTTTTACTTGGGTTTCTGGTAATATCATTTTTGCTGATTATCTAGATGTAATGTATATACCAAATTCTGGTGAAATGACAGTTTTTGTTGCTGCTTTTGCTGGAGCGCTAATAGGTTTTTTATGGTATAATACTTATCCGGCTCAGGTTTTTATGGGAGACACAGGGAGTTTAACAATTGGAGGAATCATTGCTGTAATTGCAATTGCAATCCGTAAAGAATTATTGTTGCCTGTTTTAGCAGGGATTTTTGTTGCTGAAAATTTATCAGTGATTTTACAGGTTTCATATTTCAAATACACGAAGAAAAAATATGGTGAAGGAAGACGAATTTTTAAAATGTCGCCTTTACATCATCATTATCAAAAGTTAAACTATCACGAAAGTAAAATTGTAACTCGATTTTGGATTGTTGGAATTTTACTAGCTGTGTTTACAGTAGTAACATTGAAGTTGAGGTAATGAAAAAGTTAGTTGTCTTAGGAGGAGGAGAAAGTGGAGTAGGAACGGCTATTCTAGGGAAGAAAAAAGGTTTTGATGTTTTTGTTTCTGATAAAGGAACGATAGCAAAGAAATATAAAGAAGTTCTTGAATATAATGAGATAGATTTTGAGGAAAATCAGCATACAGAGAGTGAAATTTTTAATGCTGATGTGGTAATGAAAAGTCCTGGTATTCCAGATAAAGTAGCTCTAATTCAAGAGTTATTATCAAAAGGAATTAAAGTGATTTCAGAGATAGAATTTGCAGTAGAGTATACAGATGCGACTATAGTTGGAATTACAGGTTCAAATGGAAAAACAACCACAACAATGTTAACGCATCATATTTTAAAAAATGGTGGTTTAAATGTTGGAATGGGAGGAAATATTGGAGATAGTTTTGCAAAACAAGTTGCAGAGCAAAATTATGAGAATTATGTGTTAGAGTTAAGTAGTTTTCAATTGGATGGAATCGATTCATTCCGTTGTCATATTGCCATGATTACTAACATTACTCCAGATCATCTCGATAGATATGATTATGATTTTAATAAATATATAGCTTCAAAGTTCAGAATAGCAATGAATCAAACGAAAGATGATTTTTTGATTTATGATTCTGATGATGAGGTAATAGTGAATTGGTTGGATAAACATCCTGTTCAATCAAAATTAGTTCCATTTTCAATAACTAAAGAATTGAAATATGGAGCATTTGTTAAGGATGATGCAATAATAATTAGAATAAACGAAGAAGAATTTATAATGGATAAATCTTATTTAACGATACAAGGAAAGCACAATACAAAAAACGCAATGGCATCTATGTTGGCATCTAAATTATTACAAGTACGTAATAATAGGATTTCAGAAAGTATGTCAAGTTTTGAAGGGGCTGAGCATCGTTTGGAAAAAGTGGTGAAAATTGAAGGAGTTACTTATGTGAATGATAGTAAAGCTACAAATGTAAATGCAACATTTTATGCTCTAGAATGTATGGATGCTCCAACAGTTTGGATTGTTGGTGGTGTAGATAAAGGAAATGATTATACAGACTTATTACCTTTAGTTAGAGAAAAGGTAAAAGGGATTGTGTGTTTAGGTTTAGATAATCAGAAGATTATAGAGACATTTCAAAATGTTGTAGATATTGTTGTGGAAACAGCAGGAGCTCAAGAAGCAGTAAAAGTGGCTCATAAAATAGCGCAAAAAGGTGATACAGTTTTATTATCTCCAGCATGTGCAAGTTTCGATTTGTTTGAAAATTATGAAGATAGAGGTCGTCAATTTAAAAGTGCAGTAAGAAGTTTATAAAATATTGAAAACAATATTTAAACATATAAAAGGAGATAGAGCCATTTGGGCTATAGTTGCTGTTTTAGCAATTCTTTCTTTCATGCCTGTATATAGCGCAAGTACAAACTTGGTGTATGTTGTTGGTAATGGATCAACAACAGGGCATTTAATCAAGCACATCGTACTGCTGCTTATGGGATTTGGTATTTTATATGGAGTTCATAAAATACCATACCGATATTTCAGTGGAGGTTCTGTGTTAATGTTGCCTATAGTTTTACTCTTGTTAATAGTTACAATAGCTCAGGGAACAACAATTGGTGGTGCTAATGCAAGTCGATGGATTCGAATTCCTTTTGTGGGAGTTGGTTTTCAAACTTCAACTCTTGCTGGTCTTGTTGTTTTGGTATATGTGGCACGTTATTTAGCAAAGAATAAGGAAAAGAAGATTGTATTTAAAGAGAGTTTGTTACAATTATGGTTGCCAGTAGGTTTGATATTAATATTGATTTTACCTGCAAACTTTTCTACTACAGCTATTATATTTTCGATGGTAATTATGTTAACTTTTATTGGAGGATATCCATTAAAATACATAGCGAATATTTTAGGAATTGGAGTTGTAGCATTAGGACTCTTTATTTTGGTGATAAAAGCTTTTCCAGATGCGATGCCTAACCGATTAGCAACTTGGGAAAGTAGAATCGATGGTTTTTTTAATTCAGAAAACCAACCTGAAAATTATCAAGTTGAAAAAGCAAAAATAGCCATTGCAACTGGAGGTCCTTTTGGAAAAGGAGCTGGTAAAAGTGTGCAGAAAAATTTCTTACCACAGTCTTCTTCAGATTTTATTTACGCAATTATTGTTGAAGAATATGGAATGATGGGAGCCTTATTGGTTATTTTTATGTATTTCTTGCTGTTATTCAGGATAATAATAGCTGCAAAAAAAGCGACAACAATTTTTGCAACTTTATTAGTAATTGGCGTAGGTTTGCCGATCATTTTTCAGGCCATTATTAATATGGCTGTAGCGGTAAATTTATTTCCAGTTACAGGGCAAACTTTACCACTAATTAGTAGTGGGGGAACTTCAATTTGGATGACTTGTTTTGCTTTAGGAATGGTCTTAAGTGTTAGTGCTTCGAAGAATGATACAGAAGAATCAATTTTAGATGATAATCCGTTAGATATTTTACATGAAACCATATAAATATAAATGACGATGGAAAAATCAATAAATGTTATAATAAGTGGAGGTGGAACAGGAGGTCATATCTATCCTGCAATTGCCATAGCTAACGAAATAAAGTTACGCTATCCAACTGCGCATATATTATTTATTGGTGCCAAGGGTAAAATGGAAATGGAAAAAGTACCCAAAGCTGGTTATGAAATCAAAGGGTTGTGGATTTCGGGTATTCAAAGAAAATTAACATTACAAAACTTAATGTTTCCATTTAAGCTAATAAGTAGTTTATGGAATGCAAGTAAAATTATAAGAAAATTTAAACCAGATGTTGCAATTGGAACAGGTGGTTTTGCAAGTGGGCCAGCTTTAATGATGGCAAACAGAAAAGGTATTCCTACTGTGATTCAAGAACAAAATTCTTATCCAGGAATTACCAATAAATTATTAAGTAAAAAAGCAAAAAAGATTTGTGTTGCTTACGATAATTTAGAGCGATTCTTTCCGTTAGATAAAATCGTGAAAACGGGTAACCCTGTGCGACAAGATCTGTTGTTGATACATACAAAAAGCGAAGAAGCACAAGAGTTTTTTGGTTTAAATACGGCTAAAAAAACAATCTTAGTTATTGGAGGAAGTTTAGGTGCAAGAAGAATTAATCAATTAATAGCTACGGAACTTGAATTTTTTCAAAAGCAAGAGGTACAAGTAATCTGGCAATGTGGAAAACTGTATTACGAGGAGTACAAAGAGTATGGGAATGATAATGTTCAGGTGCACCAGTTTTTGAACCGAATGGATTTGGCTTATGCAGCAGCTGATTTTGTAATATCAAGAGCAGGAGCAAGTTCAGTATCTGAATTGTGTATTGTTGGAAAGCCTGTATTGTTTATTCCTTCGCCAAATGTTGCAGAAGATCATCAAACTAAAAACGCTAAGTCTATTGTAGATAAGCATGGTGCAATAATGTTACGAGAGAGTGAATTACATACTTTTCCTGTAGTTTTTGAAACATTACTTAGAGATAAAGGCAAACAGGAAAGTTTAAGTGAAAATATTAAAGAGTTAGCATTACCAAATGCTACAAATCATATAGTAAACGAAATCGAGAGATTAATAAATTAGTGAATTTAAAAGATATACATATTATCTATTTCATAGGAATCGGAGGTATTGGAATGAGTGCTCTAGCTCGTTATTTTCATGCGAATGGAAAACAAGTTACAGGCTATGATAAAACCCCTTCTCCTATTACTGAGAATTTACAAACTTTAGGAATAGAAATTCATTTTGAAGATGATATCAATCTAATCCCGAAAGAAGTTTTTGTTAAAGAAAATTCACTTGTGGTTTACACGCCTGCTATTCCAAAAACACATACAGAGTTTAATTATTTTAAAGATAATGGCTTCGAAGTGTTAAAAAGAGCCGAGATTTTAGGTAGAATTACGAATGATACTTATTGTTTAGCAGTAGCAGGAACTCATGGGAAAACAACGACTTCTTCGATACTAGGACATATTATGCAACCTATAGAAGCTACAGCTTTTTTAGGAGGAATTGCTGAGAATTATAGTTCAAATTTAATTCTAGGAAAAGATAAAATTTCTGTTGTTGAGGCAGATGAGTTTGATCGTTCTTTTTTACACTTATCTCCAAATATTGCGTGTATTACATCTATGGACGCAGATCATTTAGATATATATGGAGAACATCAGGCGCTTTTAGATTCTTTTAAAGCATTTTCTAATAAAGTTTCTGATCAGCTAATTGTAGCAAAAGGATTACCTATTGAAGGTTTAACATATGCTATTGAAGAGGATGCTGATTATGTTGCTTCTAATTTAAGAATAGTAAATGGAGTATATGTTTTTGACGTTAAAACTCCTAAAAATAATATAAATGATGTTGAGTTTTCTTTACCAGGAAGACATAATATTATGAATGCTCTTGCGGCATTAGCTTTAGCTGATGTTTATGGGGTGAGTTTAGATAAAATTAAAGAACAATTAGCTAGTTTTTCTGGGGTACAGCGTCGTTTTGCTTATAAAGTAAGATCAGAAAGTTTAGTGCTAATTGATGATTATGCGCATCATCCAACTGAGATCAATGCGGTAGAAAGTGCAGTTCGAGAAATGTATCCAAGTGAAGAAGTTTTAGTGGTTTTTCAGCCGCATTTATTCACTAGAACAAGAGATTTTGTAGATGATTTTGCGTTATCGTTATCTAAATTCGATCAAGTCATGTTGCTAGATATTTATCCAGCAAGAGAATTACCAATTGAAGGGGTTACTTCAAAGTGGTTGTTAGATAAGATTACAGCTGAAAAAAAACAGTTGTTGTCTAAAGAAGAAGTGGTTAAGCAAATTAAACTGGCTAATGCTAAAGTGATAGTAATGTTAGGAGCAGGTGATATTGGCTTAATGGTAAATGAAGTAAAAGATGAGTTAATAAAGGAATACAATTTGTAGTGATTAAAAAAGTAACAAAATATTTTGTATTCATAGGTTTAGTAACAGGTTTACTAGTCTTGTATAGTTTTACAAAAAAACGAAATCAACAAAAAGTTGTTGATGCAATTACTGTAGAATTTAACGAAGGTTCTAATCCTTTTTTAACTCATGAGTCGGTTAATAAATTGTTAATACAAAGTCAAGTGACAGTTAAAAACCAACCAAAAAGTATATTAGATTTACATCATCTAGAAAATAGGGTAGCGTCAAATCCATATGTAGAAAAAGCGAGAGTTTTTATAACGCTTGGGGGAGTGTTAAAAACTCATATCACACAAAAAGAGCCTATCGCTAGGATTATTTCTGATAACGAGGTTTATTATATTGATAAAGAGGGGGCTAAAATCCCGTTGTCGTCAAGTTTTTCTGCACGTGTACCTATAATTAATGGAGACAATCTGTCTGAGAAATTACAAGAAATAACGCAATTGGTGCTGTTTATTTCCAAGGATCAATTTCTCCAAAAAGAAGTGACAGGAATTCAAATACTGAACACTAATGAGTATGTTTTTACTGTAAGAAGTGGAAACTACAGAGTAGAGTTTGGTAAATATGAAGATGTAAATTTGAAATTTAAAAAATTGAAAGCTTTTTATAATAAAGCGATCAAGGATAAGACAATAAAAAAGTATAAAACAATAAACCTTAAGTATCACAACCAAGTGGTATGTACAAAAGAAAATCAAGATGGAGAACAATAAAATCGCAGTTGGTTTAGATATTGGTACAACCAAGATTGTTGCCATGATTGGTCGTAAGAACGAATATGATAAAATAGAAGTTCTTGGCATTGGTAAAGCAAAAAGCTTGGGAGTGAAAAGAGGAGTGGTAAATAATATCACGCAAACAATTCAGTCAATACAACAAGCAGTAGATGAAGCAGAAAGTGTATCTGGCCAACGAATTGATAATGTAGTCGTAGGAATTGCTGGTCAACATATCAGAAGTTTACACCACAGTGATTACATCACCAGAGATAATGCTGATGAAGTAATTAAAGATGAAGATATAGATGATCTAGTTAACCAAGTACATAAATTAGTGATGTTGCCTGGTGAAGAAATTATTCATGTGTTGCCACAGGAATTTAAAGTAGATAGTCAACCAGACATTAAGGAACCAATTGGAATGTATGGTGGAAGACTTGAAGCTAATTTTCATGTTGTTGTAGGGCAGGTTTCTTCTATCAGAAATATTGGAAGATGTGTAAAAAGTGCAGGTTTAAATCTATCTGACATTACATTAGAACCTTTAGCATCAGCTTCAGCAGTTTTAAGTCAAGAAGAAAAAGAAGCAGGAGTTGCTTTAATTGATATAGGTGGTGGTACAACGGATTTAGCCATTTTTAAAGATGGAATTATTCGTCACACTGCTGTTATTCCTTTTGGAGGAAATGTAATTACAGAAGATATTAAAGAAGGATGTTCGATAATTGAAAAGCAAGCAGAATTATTAAAAATTAAGTTTGGTTCAGCTTGGCCAGGAGAAAATAAAGAAACTGAAATTGTTTCTATTCCAGGTTTAAGAGGAAGAGAACCTAAAGAGATTACCTTAAAGAATCTTTCAAAAATAATTCACGCAAGAGTTCAAGAAATTATTGAACATGTGTATTTAGAAATTAAAAATTACGGACACGAAACTCAAAAAGGAAAATTAATTGCAGGAATTGTTTTAACAGGTGGAGGATCACAATTAAAACATTTACGTCAGTTAGTTGAATACATCACAGGAATGGATACTCGTATTGGTTATCCAAACGAACATTTAGCGGGTGGAAGTGATGATGTGTTATCAAGCCCATCATACGCTACAGCTGTAGGTTTGTTAATGGAAGGTTTAGATAAATACAATAAAGAAGAGCCTGTAGTAGTTGTAGATGAAGTAGAAACTGAACCGCAAGTTGAAGAAGAAAATATTGTAGCAGAAGAGGAAAAAACTGAACAAAGAGAAGTGTATAGGCCAAAGCCTAAAGGAAAATCGTTTTTAGAGAAATTTACAGAACGATTTAAAGAGTTTTTAGATAACGCTGAATAAGAGAAGATAAAGAAATATAGGGATTAATTAACAAAAAGAAGAGTTATTATGAGCGCAGAATTTGATAACATTTCATTTGATATGCCAAAAACACAATCAAATACGATTAAAGTGATTGGTGTAGGTGGAGGAGGAAGCAATGCCGTAAACCACATGTATAGCAAACAAATTCACGGAGTAGATTTCGTAATTTGTAACACAGATGCACAGGCGTTGGAGAATAGTCCAATTCCAAACAAAATTCAACTGGGAGCACATTTAACTTCTGGTTTAGGTGCTGGTGCAAATCCAGAAATTGGAGCTCAAGCAGCAGCAGAAAGTATACAAGAAATTCAACAGATGTTAAATACACATACAAAAATGGTATTTATCACTGCTGGTATGGGAGGTGGTACCGGAACTGGTGCTGCACCAATTATAGCAAAAATTGCTAAGGATATGGATATTTTAACGGTGGGAATCGTTACTATGCCATTCCAATTTGAAGGTAGAATGCGCTCAAAACAAGCTCAGAAAGGAATTGATGAGTTACGTAATAATGTAGATTCTTTAATTGTTATCAATAATAATAAACTTCGTGAAGTTTATGGAAACTTAGGATTTAAATCAGGTTTCTCAAAAGCAGATGAAGTATTAGCAACAGCGGCTAAAGGAATAGCAGAAGTAATTACACATCACTATAAGCAAAATATCGATTTACATGACGCTAGAACGGTATTAGCAAACAGTGGAACAGCAATAATGGGTTCTGCAAAAGAGTCTGGTGAAAGTAGAGCTAAAAACGCTATTGTAAAAGCTTTAGATTCTCCGTTGTTAAATGACAATAAAATTACTGGTGCTAAAAATGTGTTATTGTTAATTGTTTCTGGAACAAATGAGGTAACTCTAGATGAAATTGGAGAAATCAATGATTATATCCAAACAGAAGCTGGTTACGATGCTAACATCATTATGGGTATTGGTGAAGACGAAAGTTTAGAAGAAGGAATTTCGGTAACTATCGTGGCAACTGGATTTGCTTTAGATCAGCAGAATACAATCAATAATACTGAAACAAAGAAGATTGTTCATACGTTAGAAGATGAGCAAAAAGCTACTTACGAGTTTGATAAAAAGACAGTGGTAAAATCTAGAATAATAGATGAGCCTATTGCTCCAACAAATCAAAAAGTAGTTCATGTTTTAGATTTAGAAGAAAAATCAGAGCCTAAAAATGGTTTAATTCAAACTACAGAAGCGATTAAAAATATCGATGTAGTTTTTGAAGAAGTAAATTATAATACTGTTGCTGAAGATGATTTTGTAATTACAAACATGACGCAAACACATGTTGAAGAGAAGATCGAAGAAGCTCCAATTCAACAAAATTTGTTATTTGATTTACCATTAAATTCTTATGAAGAAATTAAGCCAGTAACAACTAAAAATGATTTAATTGATACAACAGAATCAATTAAAAATATTGAAGTTGAATTTGAAGAAGTTAAACCTAAAATCGAAAAACGTTTCGTATTAGAAGACTTTGATATAAAACCAACTATTGGAAAAAGCTCTACACCAGCTATTGAAGCTGAAGAAGAAGAAGCTTTAAAGTTTGAGGTTAGAACTAAAACAGAAAACGAAGTTATAGAAGATGACGGTGAAGCTTCTCCATTAAGTTTAACAATTTCTGAGTTACAAAAGAGAGCTCAAGAAAGAAGAGATAAAATGAAAGGATTCAACTATAAATTCTCTGATAAAGTAAACCAGAATATCGATGAAATTGAAAAACAACCTGCATATAAAAGGTTAGGAGTAGATTTAGATAACTCTAAGATCAGCGAAAAGAAAACACCTTTAAATACAAATAATGACGAATTTTTACGTTCTAATAATTCGTTTTTACATGATAATGTAGATTAGTATTTGTAAAATAACAACTAAAAGAAAATCCTGAGAAATCAGGATTTTTTTTATCATTATATTTGAAAAAAGAAAACTCATGAGTGTACAACAAGAAGTAATGAATAAAATGAAAGAAGCTATGAAATCTAAGGATACTGTAGCTTTAACTGCTTTAAGAGCTTTAAAATCGGCTTTTATGTTAGCTAAAACAGAAGCAGGAGCTGGAGAATTATCAGAAGATCAAGAATTGAAAATAATTCAGAAGCAAGTAAAACAAAGAAAAGATAGTGCAGAAGTTTTTATTAGTCAAGATAGACAAGATTTAGCAGATCCTGAATTAGCTGAAGCTAAAGTTTTAGAACAATTTTTACCAGAAGCCTTAAGTGAAGATGAAATTGCAAAAGTAGTTGTAGAAGTAATAGCACAAGTAGGAGCAGAAGGGATGAAAGATATGGGTAAAGTAATGGGAGTTGTTTCAAAAAAATTAGCAGGTCAGGCTGATGGAAAAACGATTTCTACAATTGTAAAGCAAAAATTAGCTTAGTTAAACATCCATATAGGTTTTATTCAAACAATTTAAATGATCGTCTGAATCTAAATTTTAATGATATTACGATAGTATAAATGAAGTCATTTTATATTTTAAAGCTAACCTTTTATTTGGTTAGCTTTCTTGCTTTTTTATTGAATATAGTTGAACGTATTTTTGTTTTTCTATTCAATAAACCAATTTTCATACATACGTATTTAGTAAAAAAGAGATTACCCAGACATAAAAAAGAATTTTTAGAAACATCTGTTAAATTTTATCAAAACTTAACAGACAAACAAAAGCCTTATTTTGAACATAGGTTAGTTAAATTTCTAAGAAACTATAGTTTTATTTCTAGAGATGGTTTCAACATAACGCCAGAAGTTAAAATTTTAATAGCTTCATCTTATATAAAGTTAACTTTTGGAATGCGAAAGTATTTAACATCAACATTTAATAAAATTATTATATATCCTACTTCTTATTATTCATTAGTAACTAAGCAATATCATAAAGGAGAATTTAATCCAGGATTAAAGTTAATTATATTCTCATGGGAAGACTTTCTGCTAGGAGAAGTAATTTTGAATGATAATTTAAACTTAGGAATTCATGAATTTACACATGCATTAACGTTTCATGGTAAGCAATCTAAAGATGTAAGCGCAAGAATTTTTTATAGAACATACTTAGAAATTATCAAGTTTATGAAAAATCCAGATAATTCTGAAAGAGTTATAAAGTCAGGTTATTTTAGAGATTATGCGAATACAAATGCATTAGAATTTGTTTCTGTAATTATGGAACATTTTTTTGAAACTCCTGAAGATTTAAAGCAGAAATTCCCAAGACTTTATTTTAAAGTCGAGACAATGTTGAATTATAAAACAGTAATATAAAGGTGATATTTTTAATATCACCTTTATATGTTTAAAGAACTTCTCTTATAGCACTAAAAATTGCATCTGCTATTTTATTTTGGTCTTCATCTGAAGTTAATAAGTTATAATCATTTGGGTTAGATAAATGCCCTATTTCTAATAAAGTAGCAGGGTATTCAACATGTTTTAATAAATGAGAGTTCATGTTTTGAACAGTATTTATTTTTAGTTTTTTAGAAATACTTTGTGCAATTTTTTTAGTGATAGATAAAGACTCTTTTTCTAAGACATTTTTGTTACTCGTAAAAAAATTAATACCATACATCTCTTCTAAACCACTACTAGCAATATGTAATGATATAACATAGTCAGGTTTTAAAGCGTTGATAAATGCTACTCTTTTATTAAGTGTAATAAACTGATCTGTAGAACGTGTTAAAAAGATTTCGATATCATCATTTTCTTTTGAAAGTGTTCTTATTTTATTAGCAATTTGAAGTGTAATTTCTTTCTCTTGAAAACCTTTTGAAAAGCTACCGGTATCTATACCACCATGACCAACATCTAAAACAATAGTTTTCTTTAAAGTTCCAGTTCCAAAAGGAGAAGGAGAGTTAATATCATAATCGCGGTAAAATCCATATTTCCTGTTACCATTTAAATTATTAGTGAAAAAGTAGCCGTTAAAACCATCGTTACAATCCACAAAGCATCCAATAGCTTGTAATTTATTGTTTTTATCAAATTCTAATTTTTTATAATCAACAATAATTCCTTTGTTGAGTAAATCTTTTTTTATTTGAGTTAAATCGTCAAGAGTTAAATCATTAGTAAAGGCAATTTTTACAGGTATTATTAATTCGCTCTCACTAGTAATTTTTAATTTGGGTTCAATTTTTTTTGAAGTTTGAGCATTACTTTTATTAGAAAATAAAAATATAAAGGTGGCAATAAGAAAGCAAAAACTACTAAGTATAGATACTTTTTTCATTGTATTTGTTTTTAAATTGAATAAATCTTTTACAAATCCAATAGAAGTTTGAAAGTTGTTTTTTGTTTTGGTTTCTTCTTCTGTATAAGTATCCGGATCATCATATACTTTAAAAAAATCAAAACCTAGTGCTTCAGAAATTTGTTTGATAGTATATGCTCTTGGAGTTACGGTTCCTGATTCTATTCTTTGAATAGTGCGTAATGAAATATTACATAAGTTGGCAACTTCAGTTTGCGTTAAACCTTTAGAGGTTCTTACTTCAATTAATTTTTCTCTGAAACTCGTTTTTTTCATTCCATTGAATTTTCTACAAGATTAAATTCATTTGAAAACAACTCAAAGTTTTTGTGTTGTATTTTGTGCGACATTCGTATGTCACTTTGTTGTAACTGTTTGTTAATTAGTATTTTTTGAAAACGAAAAACACATAATTAATAATTGATGTACAACTATTAATTATGTGTTTTAAATATAATTATAAAAGGAATTAGTTACAAATTCCTTTCAAATCTGCTATTGTATTTGTTGGATTATCACTTTTAAAAACAAAACTTCCTGCAACTAAAACGTCTGCTCCAGCTTCTGTTAATTGTTTCGCATTTTTACTAGTAACTCCACCATCAATTTCAATTAAAGTGTTAGCATTAGTTTCAACAATTAATTGTTTTAACTGTTTTACTTTTTTATATGTATTTTCAATAAAAGATTGTCCGCCAAATCCTGGATTTACACTCATAATACAAACTAAATCTAAATCTGTAATGATGTCTTCTAAAACAGTAATTGGAGTATGAGGATTTAAAGCTACACCTGCTTTCATTCCACTAGCTTTTATTGCTTGAATTGTTCTATGTAGATGAGTACATGCTTCATAGTGTACAGTTAAAAGATCAGCACCTAAATCTGCAAAAGTTTTAATATATCTATCAGGATCAACAATCATTAAATGTACATCGATTGTTTTTTTAGCATGAGAAGCAATTGCTTTTAAAACTGGCATTCCAAAAGAAATATTTGGAACAAATACACCATCCATAATATCGATATGAAACCAGTCTGCTTTACTTTCGTTTACCATTTCTACATCACGTTGCAGATTTCCAAAATCTGCTGCCAGAATAGAAGGAGCTATTAATTTATTCATTTTGTTGTGTTGTGTTTGTAATTGGCTGCAAAAGTAGGTAATAAAAAAAGAAAACCCTCTTATTTGAAGAGAGTTTTCGATATATATGTAGTCAGTTTATTACTAATTACCCTAAGTACGTCATAAGAATTTTACTTCTAGAAGTATGCTTTAATCTTCTAATAGCTTTCTCTTTAATTTGACGAACACGTTCTCTTGTTAAATCGAAAGTTTCTCCAATTTCTTCAAGAGTCATCGGTTGGTGCTCACCCAAACCAAAATATAATCTAACAACATCAGCTTCACGCGGAGTTAATGTTTCTAGAGCTCTATTGATTTCTATACGTAAAGATTCATGTAATAATGTTTTATCTGGATTTGGTGATTCACCAGAGTTTAATACATCGTATAAGTTAGAATCTTCACCTTCAATTAAAGGAGCATCCATAGAAACATGACGACCAGAATTCTTCATAGATTCTTTAACGTCACTTACGGTCATATCTAATTTCTTTGCAATCTCTTCAGCACTTGGAGGTCTTTCGTTCTCTTGCTCAAGGAAAGCATACATTTTATTGATCTTGTTGATAGAACCAATTTTGTTAAGCGGTAAACGAACAATACGAGATTGTTCAGCTAAAGCTTGTAAAATTGATTGACGAATCCACCATACCGCATAAGAAATGAATTTAAAACCTCTTGTTTCATCAAAACGTTTAGCCGCCTTGATTAATCCTAAGTTTCCTTCATTAATTAAATCAGGTAAAGTTAATCCTTGGTTTTGGTATTGTTTAGCAACCGACACCACAAAACGTAAGTTAGCTTTAGTTAACTTTTCTAAAGCTCTTTGGTCACCAGCTTTTATTCGCTGCGCTAACTCTACTTCCTCATCAGCAGTAATTAAATCTACCTTACCAATTTCTTGTAAGTATTTGTCTAATGACGCAGTTTCTCTGTTGGTTACCTGTTTTGTAATTTTAAGTTGTCTCATACACGTTTAATTTTACTTTATCTAATCGTTCCATGTACTTATACGTATGAACTACAATAAATGTTACAAAAAAAAATATTTTTTTTTGAAAAAAGATTTTCAATTGAATTTGAAGTGTTAATTTTATAATTGAATTGATTAAAATGTGACCTTACTTCTTTTTTTGTGTCTCACACAACATAGACCCAAACTTTAGTAAGAAATAAAACTATTGAAGACTAACAACGTTAATAAATTAAGCGACGAAGAGCTCGTAAAAAAAATCGTAGAGAAGAACGATACGCATTTGTTTGCTATCTTGTATGATCGATATGCAGGATTAGTGTACAACAAATGTTATGGTTTCTCTAAGAGTAAAGAAGAGGCTCAAGATTTAACACATGATGTGTTTGTTCGTTTATTTGTTAAGTTGAGAAGTTTTAAAGGACGATCTAAATTTTCTACTTGGTTGTATTCTTTTACATATAACTTTTGTGTAAATTATGTACAGAGAAATACAGCAAAGAAAAATGAAAAGGTTACTGTAGTTACAGATGTTATTAAAGATGAAGATGCAGATGTTGATGAAATAGATGATGCTTCTTTATTTGAGTTAAAATCTGATAAATTGGCGAAGGCTCTTGAAATTATAGACCCTTCGGATAAGATGATATTATTAATGAAGTATCAAGATGATATGAGCATTAAAGATATTCAGTTAGCATTAGATTTGGGTCAAAGTGCAGTAAAAATGCGATTAAAAAGAGCCAAAGAAAAAGTAGTAAAAGCGTATAACGAATTATAAAATGGACAATCCGTTTAAGAAAATATTAAGCCATCAAGAGCTACCGGAAGTACTTAAAAAGAAAGTGCTTAACGACGTAGCTATGATTAAGCTATCTATTGATATAGCGGATTTATTCGTTGTTAAATATCCAAGTGCAGTTGGAGACTTACTTTCAGGAGGTGGAATAGATGAAGTAGAGAAAGAGAAAAAAAATAAAGACAAAAACAACCAAAACGATAAAAATAAAAATACTAACTAAACTAGCTATAAGTTATGAATGAATTGATTAAACCTTTTGAAGAAATTTTAAATGAAATTAAAAATACTATTCCTTCAGTTTTTAAATTTTTAGGTTTTTTAATTTTCGCATGGTTATTTACAAAAATTTTATTGAAAGTTGTAAAGAAAATACTAGCAAAGACAAAAATAGACCAATGGTCAGAAAAGCTTAGTGAAACTAAAATTTTTGGAGATACAACCATAAATATTGTACTTACTAATGTGATATTAGGAGTTCTTAAATGGTTGTTAATTTTAATATTTGTTATGGCTGGGTCTAGTATATTTGGTTTGACATCTGTATCGGATGGACTTAGAAGTTTCTTTGCATATTTACCAAGTTTAATAAAAGCTTTAGTCATATTTGCTGGTGGTGCTTATTTAGGTACTATGGTTAAAAAGGCTATACAAGGTATGTTTAAATCACTTGAAATAAGTGGAGGTAATGTTGTCGCAAATATTGCTTTTTATTTAATTGTAGTTTTTCTTTCAATAACAGCTTTAGATGCAGCTGAGATTGATACATCTTTAATTAAGAGTAATCTTACTTTAATTATAGGATCTATTTTAGCGGCTTTTACTATAGCTTTCGGTTTAGGAGCAAGAGACGCTGTTACAAGATTGTTATTTGGTTACTATACTAGAAGAAATTTAGCTATAGGTTCTACTATAAAAATAGGTGATACAGAAGGCGTTGTTATTGCTATAGATAACATATGTGCCACAGTAAGTACAGACTCAGGAACAGTTATACTTCCTATAAAAGAAGTAGTTGATAGTAAAATAATTATTAAGAAATAATTATTTTTAAACTATTTTAAATATATTTGTCTAAATATACTTTGTAATATATAAAATAAGAGTTTTGTCTCTTATTATAAATATAAATTATTTGGTAGATTTCGGGGGACTTCTATCTACAGATTTGCGTAGTGAGCAAATCGTTAAAAGGACTAGTTTTACTGGTCCTTTTTGTTTTTCTAAATTTTTTGTAAAAAAAACAATACTGATTTTCAGTTTATTAATCTTAATTTTGATAAGATTTGCGACTTTTTTACTTTAATTAGTGACTAATCAAGAAAAGATGTGTCTAATAAGTATGTAGGATGAGGTATCGGGGGGCACCAATTCCTAACAGTAAAAATGAGAGTTGCGAAAGCAACTCTTTTTTTATTCAAAAGATAAATGAAGAAATATCCCTCGAGTACCAAAAAAGTCTATAGGATCTGTCCATTGACTTGGGCTGCGATTGTCGAATTTAATTTCGTTATTGATAGCAAATATACCACGTATAGAAGGAGAGAATTTAAAATAAGGTAAATAGAAATCTACACCTATACCTACTTCATACATAAAAACACTAGCATTTTGTCTAAATTGTCCTGAAAAATTATCATCTTGATTTTTTTCATTACTAGAAAAATTAAAATCAAATGAAGCGCCACCTAGTACATAAGGTCTAATATTATTTAATCTGTTAGTACTAAACTTAAAAATAATAGGTAAATGTAAATAGGTATTCCCTACTTCTCTAGTTCCTTCATTTTCGTTTGCTATATGCGTAAATCGAAGTGTTTTAGTGTTAGAAACTAAACCTGGTTCGAAACGTAAATTAACGTTATTATGTAGTTTCATATCACCAATTAAACCTACGTTGAAACCCACATCAGAAACAACATCAACTCTGGCATCAGGAAATGCACTTGGTTTGTAAGAAACCTTAAAACCGTTAGTATTTAATCCTAAATAGAAACCATAATGAATAAATCGCTTATCGAAATTAGGTAAATTTTCGATACGTTCTCTTTGAGCAGTAGCACTTAAAGCTACTATTATAAGCAAACAAGAAACTAAAAGTTTTTTTAACATATTACTTTGTTGATGTATAAATTGAAGCCACCCCAAATGTTACAGGTAAACTCTCCACATTCTTAAACCCATTTTTTCTCAAAATATTGTTGAAAGCTTCACCATAAGGAAAAGAATTTGCACTTTCAGAAAGGTATGAATAAGCAACTTTATCTTTAGAGAATAATTTTCCAACTATAGGTAAAAATACGTGGGTGTGAAGTTTATAAAGCTGTTTAAATGGAAATTTTGTCGGGTTAGAAGTTTCTAGAACAACAAATTTTCCGTTAGGTTTTAAGACTCTTAAAATTTCCTTTAAACCTTTATCTAAATTTTCGAAATTTCGAACCCCAAAAGAAACTGTTATAGCATCAAAAGTATTGTCTTCAAAAGGAATATTTTCACTATCACCGATAACCATATCAATTTTTTTATCGAATCCGGCTTTCTTAATTTTTTCTTTTCCTACTTCAAGCATACCTGCAGAGATGTCTAATCCAACAATTTTTTCTGGGTTAAGTTTGTTCATCATCATAGCCAAGTCTCCTGTACCAGTAGCTATATCTAAAATAGTTTTAGGATTGTTTTCCCCGATTAGCTTTACTACTTTTTTTCTCCAGCTAACATCTATACCAAAAGAAATTACTCTGTTTAATCCATCGTAATTATTTGATATTTTATCAAACATCTGAGCTACTTGCTCTTTTTTTCCTAAATCAGAATTCTTGTAAGGAGTTACTTGCTTACCCATTTATAGCTATTACTTCGTTAATTTGGTTAGGTAACATTTCTTTTAACATTGTTTCAATTCCATTCTTCAGTGTTATTGTAGAAGAAGGACAACCGCTACAAGCTCCTTGTAAAATTACATTTACTTGTTTTGTTTCTGGGTCATAATTTTTAAATGCAATATTTCCACCATCTGAAGCTACAGCTGGTTTAATATATTCGTTTAAGATTTCTACAATTTTTACAGAAGTTTCATCTAAATTAACGTTAGTAGCAATCTCGTTTGAGTTTTCTTGTGCTGCTTTAGGGATATCAGATATAATAGCTTTACTTTCTTGAATGTAGTTTCTAATGAAAGTACGTAATTCCTGATATACTTCATTCCACTCAACAACATCGTATTTGGTAACAGATACATAATTTTCAGAAATAAAAACTTCTTTTACAAAAGGAAAACCAAAAATAGCCTTTGCTAAAGGTGAATATTGATTAGCTTCTTCAATATTTTTTAACTCAATATCAGTTTGTGTAAGTGCTTTGTTGGTTCCAAATTTCATTACAGCTGGATTTGGAGTTACTTCAGCATACACTTCAACAGCTTCTTTCTTTGTGTTTTCAGTTTTTTCTTCAATTACTTTTTTTCCAGTATTTAAAAAAGCTTCTATCTGTTGTCTTACTTCTTCTTGAACATCTGGCCATTCTACAATGTCGTAACGTTGAATAGCAATGAAATTAGCTCCAACAAATACTTTTTTTACAAAAGGAAGATAAAATAGCTGTTGAATGAAAGGAGCATCTTTTGCTTCGTCTATATTATTATACTCATAGCTTCCTCTGTTCACTATAAGTGTATCACTAACAAACTTTACTATAGTATTGTTGGTTGTGTTTTCTATTTTAATATTGATATTTTCCATACTTAGAAATGAGATTACAAAATTACAGTAAAAAACTGATTAAATAAAAAGACCTCCTAGTTCAGTTTTAATAAACTTTACTAAGAGGTTCTTTTAAAATCCCCAATTAAAATTTTATAAGCTAAAAGTAATACTAGCAGCTATTCTTGAAGTTGTATTGTTTATATTAATATCACCTATGTCATATAGTGTGTAGAATTCATCATTTAAAGATCTTAAATATGATAGTCCTATTTGTGTATTTCCAAAGTTATATCCTAAACCAGCAGTGAAACCTCTATAATTGTCTTCATTTGTGTTTCCACCTTCTCTTAAATTTGGATTTTTTTCATAGAAATATCCACCTCTAAGACTAATTCTGTTGAAACGCCATTCTGTTCCTAAATTAAGAGCATGTGTAGCTCTAAAATCGGTAGAGAAGAAATCGTTCGGATTTACAAGCTGACCACTACCATCTCTAAAACTGATATCATCTATGTAACGGAAATTAGAGAAATCTCTATATGTATAATCTAAACTTATCACTCCTTGTTTACCAAACACTAGCGCACCACTTGCAGTTAATTTACTAGGAGTTCTAAAACGTAACGAAAAAGGACCTCTAACGACTCTGTCATCAAATATTAATGAAGGGTTAGCACTATCTGTAGTATCAAACACTGCAAAATCATTAATTGTTTCTTCTAATACTTCGCTATACCAAGTAGGAGATTCATATGCAGCCCCTATTCTAATGTATTTGTTTAACTTATATATAAAACCAACATTAAAAGAAAATCCTGTTCCATCTACAAAACGTTCATTAATATCATCAAAAACAATAGGAGAACCATTAAGTTCATCATTATCTTCAATTGAAACCGATCGCTCACGATATTCAATACTATGAAACTTTAATGAAGCTCCAATAAACAGTTTGTTATCATGAACAGCAGATATTCCCATGTTAAATACACTGTTTAAACCACTGGTTTCTTTAGAGAACTCTTGTCCGATAACATTATAAAAAGTGTTATTTGGTTGAGGAGTAAAATTGAAATTGTCATCATAGAGCGAAAGCCCACTATTACCACTCCCATTATAAAAATTATCAAAGTCAGCTTTTATCTTATAATTAAAGGTAATGGCAAACCTGTTCCAGTTAGAATTATTACTCCCATCAAAAACAAAAATAGCACCAGCCTGACTTAAATTAATTCTTTCGTCAGTTATATTATTCGTTCTACCGTAATAGTTTAAATCAAAGTTGGTATTAGTTCCCTCAAAAGTTACAGAAACCTTACTGTTTCTTGCAACTGCTGCACCTGCAGGGTTTATATCTGTTGAAGAAATATCACTACCTAATGCACCAAATGCACCTGCCATTGCATTAAATCTAGCAGTACCTGTTCTTTGATCCCTAGAAAATAAAATACCTAGGTCATTATAGTCAGTAAATTGGGCATAAGAAGTTCCTGTTGTAGCGATTATTGCTACAAATAATATCAATTTTTTCATGCTTTAAAAATTATAGCTAATTGTAAATACTAAGAAATAATACGTGAATTATCTTCTGCTTCGTGAACTTCTTGATCTACCAACTGAAGATCTTGATCTTGAAGGGCTACTACTTCTGTTGTAACTTCTAGATCTTGAAGAACTTCTACTAGGAGTGTAAGACCTGTTACTTCTTCTTGATGAATTATTATAACTTCTTGATCTGCTTCGAGAACTTCTATTTATACTTCTAGAGCTAGAAGAACCTCTTGATATTCTTGGACTAGAATTTCTTCTAATAGTAGAACCGTTTCTTGTTCTTGAAATACTTCTGTTACTTCTATTTACAGATCTGTTATTTCTACTGTATACATTTGAAGAACGTCTTGATGTTGCCCTTGAAGTATTTCTTGCATATCTTCTGCTATTTGAAGCATAAGCTCCTCTTCTGTTATATACTCCTGAACGGTATGCAATTCTTCTACCATACAAACCTCTGCTGTTTCTGTATCTAAAGTTTCTGTAAGGACCGTAACCTCTGTAAGCTCTAGCTCTACCATATCTATAATATCCAGGAGGACAAAAAGGGTCGTAAAAACCTCCAAATCCAAATTGTAAACCTGCATTCCAATTGAAAGGTCCGTGAAAAGGGTGCCATAAAGGGTCCCATCCCCATCTATTACCAAATCTTCCTCTCCAAGGGTAAGACCAAAATGGATCTCCCCAAAACGAATTCCAATAAGGTCCGTATACTCCCCAACTGTATCCGTTATTTCCAAAGGTATTAATGTTTACAACTACATCAGAATTGTTGTCAAATCCCCAAGGTTCTCTATTAGAGTTAATTTGACCTTCATTTTCTGTGTTTTCATCAATCTCGTTTTCAAAATTATAATCATCAGATGTATAACTTTCAATATCTGTAATGATATCAGTACCATTTATATTATCTAATCTTTCAACTTCTTTAGAGAAATAGTTGTTGTTATAATCGTTGTACTCCCTCTGATTCATTTGAACCACTTTTCTTTGAGGTTTTTCAACATCATCTGCATAAATTCCATCATCATTACCAGCAACCGATTGAGTAGCCCCACAAGAGAGTAAAGTAGTTACCACAAGTAATGACAAGAAATATAGTGGAAGTTTGGTTTTAATGTAATGTGATTTCATATTTCTTTCTTTTTATTAAAATTAAAAATTTTTGAAATTATCAGCAAAAAAAAATAAGATTATTGCGGTAATACCGAATTTAACGTAGTTTTGTTGCTGTAAAATACACTAAAATAATAGCAATTTTTGTGCCAAACTTTCAATTATGAGTAAACATTTAACAAAACGAGCTGAAGATTATTCAAAATGGTATAATGAGCTTATTGTTAAAGCTGATTTAGCTGAAAATTCTGCCGTACGTGGATGTATGGTAATTAAGCCTTATGGGTTTGCAATTTGGGAAAAAATGCAAGCAGAACTAGATAGAATGTTCAAAGAAACAGGACATCAAAATGCTTATTTTCCCTTACTGGTTCCCAAAAGTTTATTTGAAGCAGAAGAAAAAAATGCAGAAGGATTTGCTAAAGAGTGTGCTGTGGTTACACACTACAGGTTAGAAACTGATCCTGACAATGAAGGGAAGTTAAGAGTAGATCCAGAAGCTAAACTACAGGAAGAATTAATAATTCGTCCAACTTCTGAAGCTATTATATGGAATACTTATAAAGGTTGGATACAATCGCATAGAGATTTACCATTATTAATAAATCAATGGGCTAACGTTATGCGTTGGGAGATGAGAACTAGGCCTTTCTTAAGAACGGCAGAATTCTTGTGGCAAGAAGGTCATACGGCTCATGCAACTAAGGAAGAAGCTTTAGCAGAAGCAAAACAAATGCAAGAAGTTTATGCAACTTTTGCTGAAGATTTTATGGCTATGCCAGTTATTAAAGGAGCAAAGTCTGAAAGTGAACGTTTTGCAGGTGCAGATGAAACATATACAATAGAAGCTTTAATGCAAGACGGAAAAGCATTACAAGCTGGAACTTCTCATTTTTTAGGACAAAACTTTGCTAAGGCATTTGATGTAAAATATACATCTAAAGAAGGTAAATTAGAGCATGTATGGGCTACTTCATGGGGAGTTTCTACTCGTTTAATTGGAGGTTTAATAATGACGCATTCTGATGATGCAGGATTAGTGTTGCCTCCAAAATTAGCTCCTATACAAGTAGTTATTGTTCCTATATATAAAGGCGAAGATCAATTAAACGCTATTTTTGATAAAATACGACCTATACTACAAGAATTGAAATCTAAAGGTATTTCGGTTAAATTCGATGATAGAGATACAATGAGGCCAGGAGCTAAGTTTGCGGAGTACGAATTAAAAGGGGTTCCGGTTAGGGTTGCCATTGGAAAAAGAGATTTAGAAAATGGTACAGCCGAGGTAGCAAGGAGAGATACCTTTGAAAAGCAAACTGTGAATCAAGATGATTTAATAACATATATTGAGGACTTGCTAGAAAATATTCAAAATAGTTTATTTACAAAAGCTGTCAGTTACAGAGAAGCACATTTAACCAAAGTAGATACTTTTGAAGAGTTTAAAGATGTAATCGAAAATAAAGGAGGTTTTGTATCTGCTCATTGGGATGGAACAGAAGAAACTGAAGATAAAATTAAAGAACTTACTAAAGCTACTATTCGTTGTATACCAAATAATGCAATAAATGAAGTAGGTAAGTGTGTTTTTACAGGTAAAGAATCTACAAAAAGAGTACTTTTTGCAAAAGCATATTAAAATAATCTAAAAAAGTTTGGTGTGTTTCAAAAAGAGTTATATATTTGCACCCGCAAACTAAAAGATTGTTTTGCTCCGTTCGTCTAGGGGTTAGGACGCCAGGTTTTCATCCTGGTAACACGGGTTCGAATCCCGTACGGAGTACAAAGCTTCGAATTTATTTCGGAGCTTTTTTTATCTAGATTTAGAGATAAAAAAGTTGTAAGTATAGAAAATTAATTTTATATTTGCACCCGCAATCGAGAAACGATTGTTATTGCTCCGTTCGTCTAGGGGTTAGGACGCCAGGTTTTCATCCTGGTAACACGGGTTCGAATCCCGTACGGAGTACAACGTTTTTATAACAATATAAGATTTTAAAAAATGGCAAATCATAAGTCAGCATTAAAAAGAATTAGAAGTAACGAAGCGAAGCGCTTAAGAAATAAATATCAGCACAAAACTACTCGTAATGCTGTTAGAAAATTAAGAGCTCTTACAGATAAGAAGGAAGCAGAAGGAATGTTATCATCTGTTGCTTCAATGCTAGATAAATTAGCTAAGAACAATGTTATTCATAAGAATAAAGCTGCTAATTTAAAATCTAAGCTTGCTAAGCACGTTGCTGCTTTATAGTACAAAATTAAAGTTAGTTAATATGAAACACTTCGATTATTCGAAGTGTTTTTTTGTTTTTATGCTTAAAATCTATTCAGTACTTTATTTAGTCCTCCTAGTTTATGTAACACATAAGATAAGCTAAAACGTGTAAAAGTATCTTGTTGATGTTATAGTCAATGAAATTCTAATTCTATTGAATGATAGCAATTTAAAATAGCTTATAAAGTTTATTACAATTTATATTACTAAAACACTTCTGTAATCTATTAAAAGCTCATTTTATATTGATCTAATAATATGCTTTTGATTACAAGCGATAGTATTTTAATAATCGTATTTTTTGTGTGCATCTAAGCGAACAAAAATAAAGATAAGTAGTGTAAATCCCCATAAGGAAGAACCTCCGTAACTGAAAAAGGGTAGAGGTATACCAATTGTCGGTAAAATACCTATTACCATTCCTATATTGACTACAACATGGAAAAATAAAATTGAAGCTATTCCATATCCATAAATCCTAGCAAACTTATTGGTTTGACGTTCTGCTAAAAATATAATTCTATACAATAACCCCATAAATAAAAGTATCACGATAGAACTACCTAAAAAGCCCCATTCTTCTCCAACAGTACTAAATATGTAATCTGTGTCTTGTTCAGGTACAAAATTACCTTGAGTACGATCTCCTTGTAGAAAACCTTTTCCGAAAAAATTCCCAGATTTAATAGTTAATTCTGCTTGGTGTGTATTATATCCAAGTCCTTTTTTGTCTTCTATTTTTCCGAGTAAAATATCAAATCTGTTTTTTTGATGCTGTTCTAATACATTAGTGTATGTGTAACCAGCAGCAGAAATAAATAATGCAGAAATAATATAAGTAACTAATATTACTGGCCAGTTAAATCTAAAAAACTGATTATTTCTATAAATAATGTATGCAAATACAATGGTTAGAACAATAAGTGTTCCGATAAGAACATTAATAGTTCCATAATTAACTGTAAGTAAAAAAAGAATGACAGTAATAACCCCTAAAATAAAGTACTTCAATGTTAATCCTTCTCTATTTAATACAAAAAAGAAAGAAAAGTAAATTAAAACGGATCCCATGTCTGGTTGTAAAGCAATGAAAAAAGCAGGCAGAAAAATAATAACAAAAGCTTTAATCTGGTTTTTAAGTAAGTCTAAATTGTATTGTCTATCACTCATTAATTTAGCTAAAGCAAGAGCCGTAAAAGCCTTTGAAAATTCTGAAGGTTGTAATCCAATTCCACCAAAATTATACCAAGAAGTAGCACCATTAATTTTTTTTCCAAAGACTAAAACACCAGCTAAAAGGACCAGAGAAAATAAATAAATTAAACTCGAGAATTGTTCATAAAATTTAGAGTTTAAGAATAAAATGAAGACAATCAAAGGAAAGCTTAAAGCTATAAAAACTAATTGTTTTCCATATCTAGTACTAAAATCGAAAAGTTCTTTATCTGTTCCAGTAGAAGAAGCGGCATAAATATTAACCCATCCAAATGCTACTAACAAAAGAAACATAATAATAGTAAACCAATCGATGTTTTTAAATATGTTATTTTCTAACTGTCTCAATACTGTCTTTTTTTACAATTAATTTGTCGTATTCTTCTTGTAAACTTAAATTAATCATTCTTTCCTCTAAGTCTTTTCTTAACACTTCACCATTCAGGTATTTTTCAATCATTAAGCTGGTAATTGGAGCTGCAATAGTAGAACCGAAACCTCCATTTTCAACAAAAATAGCCATAGCTATTTTGGGGTTTTCCTTTGGAGCAAAAGCAATTAGTATCGAGTGATCTTTTAATTGAACCTTTTCTCCATTAATTCTTGTAAAGTTTTCTACAGTTCCTGTTTTACCGCAAATATCTATGCCTTTTACTCGGCTATATTTTCCAGTTCCTGTTTTGAATACTTCGTGCATAGCATCTATAACCACAGGAAAATGTTCCTCGTTTATCAGTGTTTGCTTTTTAGATGTAAATTTTGGGTTTTTTATGTTTTTTCCATCAATTTGCTTAACGATATGCGGAGTGTAATAAAAACCTCTATTAGCAATTGCAGCTGTTGCATTAGCTAATTGAATTGGAGTGGTTTGAATTTCTCCTTGTCCAATAGCATTCGAAATATTTGTAGTGGCTCCCCATCTAAAATCATAACGATCATCGTAATATTTAGCGTTTGGAATTAGTCCAGGTAAACCAACATTTAAATCATAACCTAAGAAATTTCCTAGTCCAAAACTTTTGATTTTATTACTCCAATTATCAAATCCGACTTTTGTGTTTTTAGGTTTGTCTATAATTTTGCGATATACATCTGAGAAATAACTATTACAAGAATTAGCGATCGCTTTTTTTAATCGGATAGGTCTTCCATAAATACCACAGTGGCATTTCATAAATTCATTTTTTCTTTTACCATAACGATATCCTCCATAACAATAAACATATGATTTATCGTTAATAACACCTTCTTGTAATCCTACTAAACCATTTAAAATTTTGAAAGGAGATCCAGGTGGATAAACTCCTTGTAAACCTCTATCGTAAGTTGGGTTATTTATGCTATCATTAAAAAGTATAGTTGAATGCTTGTAACGTTTTCTTCCTACTAAAACATTTGGGTCATAAGATGGTGCTGTTACTAAAGCCAGTATTTCTCCAGAGGATGGTTCAAGAACGACTATACCACCTCTTTTACCAGTCATTAATTTTTCTCCATACTTTTGTAAATCTAAATCTAGTGTTAATAGTAAATCTCTTCCAGGAACTGCTAAAGTATCATATATTCCACCTTTATAATTCCCGGTAATTCTCATTAAATTATCTCTATTGAAATGTTTTTTACCTTTGCTACCTCTTAACGCTTTTTCATAATAATACTCTACGCCAGATTTACCTATAAGTTCTCCGTTTTCATAATCAGGATTGTTTTTAGCTTGTAATTCATTTACTTCAGATAAGTAGCCTAAAACATTAGCAGCAATAGGTTCTGGATAATTTCTAATAGTTCTTTTTTGAATGTAGAAACCTTTAAATTTATGAAGTTTTTCCTGTAAGAAAGCGTAATCTCTTTTTGCGAGATGTTTTATAAAAACAGCAGGAAGCCAAGGAGCAAATTTTTTCGGATTTTTTATTTTTTTAACTTTCTTAATATAATCTTCTTTAGAAATTTTAACGAGTTCGCAAAATTCTAGTGTATCTATAGCTTTTAATTCCTTGGGAATAGCCATCACATCATAAGAAACTTCATTTGCAACCATTAATTTGTTGTTTCGATCATATATATAACCGCGTTCTGGGTAATCGTATTCGATTTTTATAGTTGCACTACTAGTTGGACTTAATTCTTGACCTTCAAGAACCTGTAGTTGGAATAACCTACCTATGTAGATGAACCCTACAAGAGTAATTAAAAAAATTAATAAAAAACTTCGCTTCACAATTATTGTTGTTTTCTAGTTAAAATAAAGCTCCCTAGAAAATATAAAATTAACGAAAATACTGCCGATAAAATTGTGTTAATTAACACCGATAATAAGTTATTAAAACTAAAGTTAACCAATAAAAAAACGACAAAATGATGTATGAGTGTTAAAGACGCTACGAAATTGAATATTTTACCAAATGATTCTTGATTCATTTCGAAAAACTCGTAGTCTACTTCTGTCTTTTGGAAGAATGTTCTAAAGAAACCAGTTCTTAGATAAGCAATTAAAGTAGTTGCCATTGCATGAATACCTCCAGAATCTGTAAACATATCCACTAATAATCCAAGTAAAAAAGCTAAAGATATTATTGGGAAACGATTCGTTTTATAAGGGTAAACAAAAATAAAAGCAATGTAAATATATGGGTTTACATAACCTAAAAATCTAATATTGTTTAAAACTAATACTTGTATTAGAATTAAACTCACAAAAATTATAGCAAGATAGAAAGGTTTCCTACTCATTATTTACGTTTTCTAAAGCTTTGATTTCTTTTTGATGAAAGTTTTTAATGATGTAAATATTTTCAAGATTACTCATGTCATTAAAAAGCTTGATGTTTATTCCATTGGTTTTATCTGTAACAGTTCCTATTAAAATTCCTTTAGGGAAAATAGTTGAATTCCCTCCAGTCATTATAGTGTCACCAATATTTATTTTTGCTTCTCTAGGAATATCAAGTAACTGGACAGTGTTATAATCTTCACCATCCCAACTCAAAGAACCAAAATAAGGACTACTTTTTAGTCTTGCATTTACTTTACTATTTCTATTTAATATAGAACGTACTCTAGAGTAATTATTTGAAGAAGCATCTGTAATACCAATAATACCTTTGTCATTTATTACAGCCATTTCTTTATTTACCCCATGTTTTAATCCACGATTTATAGTTAGATAGTTGTAAGGTTTATGAAATTCATTTTTATTGATTTTACCATCAATATATTTAAATTGCTGATTAAAGTTATTCGTATCTACCGCAGTTTTAGTGTAAATGCTGTCAAGAAAATATTCAAGCTTCGATAACTTATTTTTTAATGTTAAGTTTTCTTGAATTAAAATCTGGTTTTCGTCTTTTAAGTTTAAGTAGTTTTTAAGATTACTCTTTTTCTCATAAACACCTCCAGTAATAGTATTAGCAGAACTAATAAATTTACTTTTATGGTAGCTATGATTATTGATTGTTAAAGTGAAACCAACAATTTGTAACAGCAAAAAAAACAGAAAGTATTTGTATTTCTGAATAAAATAAATAAGCTGTTGCATAACTTTTAGCTAACTAATACGCTCTTGTATTTATTTAAATTCTTTAAAGCAATACCTGTTCCTCTTACTACAGCTCTTAAAGGATCTTCGGCTACATAAACAGGTAAATCGGTTTTTCTTGATAATCTTTTATCTAGTCCTCTTAACATAGATCCACCACCTGCTAAATAAATACCAGTATTATAGATATCAGCTGCTAATTCAGGTGGAGTTTTCGAAAGAGTTTCCATTACAGCATCTTCTATTCTTAAAATAGATTTATCAAGTGCTTTTGCTATTTCTCTGTAAGAAACTTGCACTTGTTTTGGTTTTCCACTTAATAAATCACGACCTTGAACCATCATATCTTCTGGTGTTTCGTCTAAGTCTTCAGTGGCTGCACCTATTTGAATTTTCATTTTCTCAGCAGTAGTTTCACCTACATATAAGTTATGCTGGGTTCTCATGTAGTACATGATATCACTAGTGAATAAATCACCAGCAACTTTTACAGATTGGTCACATACAATACCAGCTAAAGCTATAACTGCGATTTCTGTAGTACCACCTCCTATATCAATGATCATGTTACCTTTTGGTTCCATAATATCTACTCCAACACCAATTGCAGCAGCCATTGGTTCATAGATTAGATAAATTTCTTTGGCATTCATATGACGAGCAGAATCAATTACGGCTCTCTTTTCTACCTCAGTAATTCCAGAAGGAATACAAATAACCATTCGTAGAGAAGGTGGGAATATTTTTTTTCTAATAGCAGGAATTTGTTTTACAAATTCCTTAATCATTTCTTCAGAAGCTTGAAAGTCGGCAATTACACCATCCTTTAAAGGACGAATTGTTTTAATATTTTCATGGGTTTTACCTTGCATTTGTTGGGCTTCTTTACCCGTAGCGATAATTTTTCCATTAACTCTATTTCTCGCAACAATCGAAGGACTATCGATAACTACCTTGCCATCATGTATGATAAGTGTATTCGCAGTGCCTAAATCGATTGCGATATCCTCCGTCATAAAGTCAAAAAATCCCATAAAAAATATTTAAAAGTGTAACCCGTTTATGTATTCTTACAAATCTAATAAAAAAAACGTTAGAAATAACACCTTAAACATTAATGTTTAAAGTGTCTTGTTCCTGTAAACACCATCGACAATCCATTGTCGTTACAGTAGTTTACACTTAATTCGTCTTTAATAGAACCTCCAGGTTGTATAACTGATTTAATTCCAGCGTTATCTGCAATTTCTACACAGTCCGGGAACGGGAAAAAAGCATCACTTGCCATCACAGCATTTTCTAAATCAAAACCAAAACTTTTTGCTTTGTCAATTGCTTGTCTTAATGCGTCAACACGACTTGTTTGTCCAGTTCCACTAGCACATAATTGCTTGTTTTTAGCTAAAACAATAGTGTTTGATTTTGTATGCTTACATATTTTAGAAGCAAATAATAAATCTTCTATTTGTTCAGATGTAGGTTTAGAAGTAGTAGGGTATGATAAATCTTCTACGCTATCTGTTTTTGCATCTTTATCTTGAACTAGTAATCCATTCAAAGAAGTTCTTACAATTTGATTTGGTAATACCACTTCTTTTTGAACTAAAATAATTCTATTTTTCTTCCCTTTTAATATTTCTAAGGCATCATCATCGAAACTTGGAGCTATGACAACTTCACAGAATAATTTATGAATTTCTTCAGCAGTTTCTTTGTCAATCGTAACATTAGAAATTAAAATTCCTCCAAAAGCAGAAACTGGGTCACCAGCTAAAGCATCTACATAAGCTTGGTATACAGTTTCTCTTTGAGCAAAACCACAAGCATTGTTATGTTTTAAAATAGCGAATGTAGGAGCTTCTCCTTTAAATTCGTTGATTAAGTTTACAGCGGCATCTACATCAAGAAGATTGTTATAGCTCAATTCTTTACCATGTAATTTGTCAAACATAGCATCTAAATCTCCAAAGAAATATCCTTTTTGATGTGGGTTTTCACCATATCGTAAAGTTTTAGCTGTAGTTTCACTAGCTTTAAATACAACTTCATCTTCATTAAAATAATTAAAGATAGCTGTATCGTAATGTGAAGAAATATTGAAGGCTTTAGCAGCATACTTTTTTCTATCAGCAATTGAAGTTTCTCCGTTGTTTTCCGAAATTAAGTTTAAAAACTCATCGTATTGTTCCATTGAAGAAACAATTACGGTGTCTTTAAAGTTTTTTGCAGCAGCTCTAATAAGAGAAATACCTCCGATATCAATTTTTTCGATAATATCTTGTTCGCTAGCACCTGAAGCTACCGTTTTTTCAAAAGGATATAAATCAACAATTACTAAGTCGATTTGTGGAATATTGAATTCAGAAAGTTGAGCTACATCACTTTCGTTTTCTTGTCTGTTTAAAATTCCTCCAAAAATTTTAGGGTGTAATGTTTTTACTCTCCCACCTAAAATTGAAGGGTAATCTGTAACACTTTCTACAGGAACAACATTGATACCTAATTCAGAAATAAATTTTTCAGTACCACCAGTAGAGTATATCGTTACTCCTAAATCATTAAGTTTTTTTGCTATTGGTGCTAATCCATCTTTATGAAAAACAGATATAAGTGCAGATTTAATTGTTTTATTGCTCATGTTTGTTGTGTTGTTAATGAGCGCGCAAATTTACTAAAACTTGAATTTTACTGCAATTGTTTGAAGAGGGTTTTTAAAAAGAAAACCGGAAAAACTTGTTAATAACTTAAAAGTTTTTCCGGTTTAAAGTTTTTTTATTGACTTTTTATTCTGCGTTTTCAAGGAAATCTCTTACCCAAAGAGCTATCTTTTCCAGTAAAGTCAATTTTCCAGCGTCGGTAGGTTTACCTAAGCCTTCATAATTAGGGATATTTCTACTCATCATTAGGGGATTTAAAGATTAGTAATAAAATTGTTGATAACTTTTTACAAATCTATACAAAAAAACTTTATAACCAAGTAATTAGCTAGTTTTTTGCAAAAAAAACGAAACTTTTTCGCAAATAAATTCTAAAAGTTCTTCATCTTTTTTAGAAAATGGATTAATTGTGTGAGAATCAATATCTATTTGACCAATATTCTCTCCATCAACAAAAATTGGAATTACGATTTCAGATTTTACTTTCCATCCGCAAGAAATATAATTGTCCTGTTCTGAAACATCTTGAACTACTAGGTTTTTGTTACTCACAGCAACTTGTCCGCAAATACCTTTTCCAAAAGGAATAATTGTGTGTTCAGTAGGTTCACCAGCAAATTGCGCAAGTTTTAATTCTTCTTTATCACCATTCTTAAAATAAAAACCTACCCAATCGTAATATGAAATTTCTTCTTTTAAGTAATCACATATGTTTTGTAGCTTCTCTTCTAAAGTTAATTCTTTATTTAAAATGGCTTCAGATTGTGCTTTTAAATTTTCAATATTCATTTTTATAACATCTTTAGGTTGTTAACTTCTTGTTGTGTTAAAGTTCTATATCTACCACGAGGTAGATTCTTTTTTGTTAATCCAGCAAAGATAACTCGATCTAATTTTACAACATGATAACCAAAGTGATCAAATATTTTTCTTACGATTCTGTTTCTACCTGAGTGAATCTCTATACCAACTTCTGTTTTCTTTTCTCCTTCAACGTAAGAAACGGCATCAATAAATACTTTACGACCTTCAATTACCACATCACCTCTTAGTTTTTCAAGATCTGATAGTGTTAACTTTTTATCTAACGAAGCATGATATAGTTTTCGTACATTATGTTTTGGATGTGTTAATTTTTTAGCTAATTCACCATCGTTAGTAAACAATAATAATCCTGTTGTATTTCTATCTAATCTACCTACTGGATATATACGTTCCTTAGTCGCATTACCTATTAATTCCATTACAGTTTTTCTACCACGGTCATCTTCCATAGTCGTAATGTAATTTTTAGGTTTATTCAGTAAAACATATCTTTTTTCTTCAATGGAAATTAAAGTTCCATCAAAACGAACAGCATCATGAGGTTGAACTTTGTATCCCATTTCTGTAATTAATTTTCCATTTACAGTTACACTTCCGTGCTCAATAAATGTATCAGCTTCTCTTCTAGAACAAATTCCCGAGTTAGAGATAAATTTATTTAAACGAATTCCTGTACTTTCTTCTTTTTTAGGTGTATTTGAAGATTTCTTTACTGGTTTTCTAAAATTAGATTGTTTTTTAGAGCGAGGATTGCTGTTCTTTCCAGCTTGTCGTCCTCTCGACGAGTTATTTTTATTCATTTTTAAATGATTTTTAAGCGGCCGCAAATATAATTCAAATATTTGATCTTCAGTGGAAAATATTATAAAATTAACTTTTGCTTTATTGTTTGATATTTGATGTAATTTCGATAGGGTTAAAGGGTATTAGTTCTAGCGAAATTCTAATATAATTTTAAAAACTAATATTGAGCTCATATCGATTAACTACTTGAACTTAATCATTGCTAATGCTTTTTATATTTTAATTTAGTTGATTTATAACTTTATCTAGTAATAAAGATTTGTCTATTAAAAGTAAACTAAAAACACCAATTAATAATAGAATTTTTAGAATGTTATGAATTAATTGATATTGTTTTTTAGTATAAGATTTCCAAGTATAAAAACCAATTGCAGTTAATGTAATTCCAGCTAAATAAAAATAATACTTCATATACTGTATAGCAGGATAGTCAAATAAAATAATAATAGGAACTAAAGTTAGTCCTAATAATAAAAAGATGAATTGCTTGGTTTTTTTTTCTCCATAGACTACAGGAAAAGTGTTGTAATTATTTACTATTGCTCCTTTAATATTTTCTAAGTCTTTTATAAGTTCTCTAACAACAATAACGAAGAATAAGAAAAAGGCATGGACGAAAATTACTTTAGAGAAATTTTTGTAGTGTACAAAGATTACAAAAAATGGTAATATAGTCAATATAGTTGCGCTGAATAAGCCTAATAAAGGATATCTTTTAAGTTTGTGCGAATACAGCCATATTCCAAAGATATAACAAGCAAAAAATACACCAGCTCTCCATGATACCAACCACCCAAAAGTGAAACCAGTAAAATTTAAAAGGAAATATAAAGAAAGTTTAGTTTCTTGTTTAATCTTATCATCAAGTGTACTTTTTATGGGTTTGTTTATTCTATCAGCTTTTACATCATAAAAATTATTGATGATATATCCTCCAGCAATTACACAGACGGTAGCAAGTACTAGGTATAATAAATGCCAATCTAATAAAACGTGCTTTAATGATTTGTTTTCAGAAAAAATGAAAATAGCTGCAAGATATTGAGCGGCTACTAATACTAATATGTTATACCCTCTTACAACAGATAACAGGCTTAATAGTTTTACCAATAAAGTTCTGTCGTAAAACTTAGAATTCATGAGTTTTTAAAATCGATACACTAACTCAAGTTTGTAATCTTTTAAGCTAGCTTTTGCTTTTTCGTAGTCTTCTGTAAAACCTAAAATGTAGCCACCACCACCAGAACCACATAATTTTAAGTAGTAATCGTTAGTTTGTATTCCTTTCTCCCAAACTTTATGGAAAGCATTAGGAATCATTGGTTTAAAATTTGTTAAAACAACTTTGGAAAGTTGCTTTACGTTAGAAAATAAAGATTTTACATTTCCTTTTAAGAAATCTTCAATACAAGCATCTGTATAAGTAACAAACTCATTACTTAACATTTTTCTAAAACCTTCATTTTTCATTTTATTCATGAAAAGGCTCACCATTGGCTCAGTTTCACCAACTTGTTCAGAGTCTAATAAGAAAACAGCGCCTTTACCTTCTTTTTGAGAAGGAATTCCAGTGGCTTCAATATTTTCTTTAGAATTGATAAGAATAGGTAAACTTAAATAAGAGTTTAAAGGATCTAACCCTGAACTTTTACCATGGAAAAAAGATTCCATTAATGAGAAAACTTCTTTAAGTTTTATTAACTTATCTCTGGTTAAGTTTTCTAGGACAGTTATTTTGTCGTTAGCATATTTGTCGTAAACAGATGCTACTAAAGCTCCAGAACTTCCAATTCCGTAACCCATTGGGATAGAAGAATCGAAATACATTCCAGAATCGATATCATTTTTAAATTCAGCTAAATTGAAAGAAACTATTTCAGTATCTAATTCAACTAAATATTTATAAAAATCTTTTAAACTCTCATTTGATTTAAGAGCTTGACCAGATAAATTTTTAGAAACTTTTAAAGCTCCTTTGTAAGAGTTAAAAGGAATTGCTAATCCTTTCGAGTCTTTGATGATACCGTATTCTCCAAAAAGTAAAATTTTGGCGTAAAATAAAGGTCCTTTCATTTTTCTGAATTCTTTCTAATCACAAAGATACTCAATATTTAATAAACATTTTTGTAAAAGGTTTTCCAAATCCCAACTTTTTCACCGTCTTTGTATTTTCCTCTAGTTTTTATTTTTCCGTTTTTGTAAAAAGTTTTCCAAACCCCATTTTCTTTTCCATTTTTAAAACGTCCTAAAGATTGGAGTTCACCAGTTTTAAAATAAGTTCTCTTTGGTCCGTTTATAATGCCGTTCTTATAACTTACTTTTTTAGAAAGTGCGCCATGAATATCATAGTAATTAACGATTCCTTCGAATAATTCATTATTAATTTTTGAATTACTACTGTAACCTTCTAAATATCGATTTCCGTTTTTATAAAACTTTACAATCCAATATCCATTTTTAACCTTCTTTGGCATTGGAACATAAAAAACAGCTTCAGTTTGTTTTACTTCTTTCCAGTTATTATCGTACCATGTAGTTTTTTGAGCTAAAATATTAACCGAGGAAAAAACAAATAATAAGATAAATACAGTTCTCATAAAAATTAAATTAAGGCTGCTCCGTTTCCTGAGAAATCATGAATATATTGACCTTTTTGACAATATTGAGAAAGCTTTTGATCTATAAAACTATGGATTTTTTCTTTCTCGTTATTAGGATATAATAAATGAACATTTGCGCCAGCATCTAAAGTGAAACAAACATTGCTGTTTGTTTTAGTTCTGTATTCCCAAATTTCATTAATAATTTTTAAAGTATTAGGTTTCATTAAAATGAAGTAAGGATCACTAGTAAGCATCATTGCGTGTAAAGTCAAGGCTTCACTTTCTACCAGTTTAATGAACTCTTTAATATTACCAGTTTGTAAAATTTTTGAAATTTTACTCAAATTATCATTTGCTTGTTTGAAACGATTTTCTGCATAAGGATGATCGAACATTAAGTTGTGACCAACGGTACTTGAAACTTGTTTTTCTCCTTTGTCAACTAATAAAATAGTGTCTTGGTAGTTGTCAAAAATGGAGTGTACGTAATGAGGGAATTTTACACCATACAAATCAGAGCTTGTTTCAAAATCATCGTGTTTTCCCCAAATTACTAAAGGACCTTCAATACTTCTACTCGCACTACCAGAACCCAAACGAGCTAAGAAAGACGCTTTTTGGTTGAAAAATTCTTCTGAAATTGTGTTGTCTAATGATTTTTCTAAACTCATTAAACATGCAGCTATAGCACTCATTCCACTTGCAGAAGAAGCAATTCCACTACTATGAGGAAACGAGTTCTCTGAATGAATTTCCATTTTATATTCTAAAATATAGGGACAATAGGTAACTATTCTTTCAAAGAAGGTAGCTATTTTAGGTTTAAATTCATCTTTCTTTTTTCCTTCGAAAAATAATTCAAAATCTGCTTCTTTTACTTTTTTAGTTTTGGTAAAAGTAATTTTAGTCTTTGTATGGCAATTACTTAAGGTAAAACTTATTGAAGCATTTTTTGGTAGTTGAGGATTGGTTTTTCCCCAGTATTTAACTAAAGCTATATTACTTGGGGTTTTCCAAGTTACAGTAGTTTCTTTGATTGAAAAATCTAATTCTTTAGGAATAAAAGAAGTTGTGTTAATACTCAAACCTTTAATTTTTGTGTAAAGATAGCCTTTCACTTAAATACCTGTCAACTTTTGTAGTGTACTTTCTTTATAATTTCGACTTATAGGAATTGCTTTGTTATTTATTTCTATAAATTCATTGGTGTAAGCATCTATAAAATGAACAGCTACTATAAAAGATCTATGTACTCTAATAAACAGTTTTTCTGGTAATTTATTCTCTATGTTACTTATAGTTTCTCTTGTGACTATTGTTTTTTCTTGAAGATGAATTTTAAGGTAATCACTTAGGCTTTCAATATAAATAATATCCCTGTAATTAACTTTTACCATTTTCCTTTCAGACCTAACAAATAGAAAACTTTCATTACTGTTTTTATTTTCAACCTTTTGAATGGTTTGTCTTTTTTGAGGTATTTTTTTTATGGCTTGTAAAAAACGATCGAATGCAATTGGTTTTAGTAAATAATCGATTACGTTAAGGTTAAAACCATCAATAGCATAATCGCGATATGCTGTAGTGAAAATTATATGTGCATCTGAATTTACAATTTTAGCTAAGCTTAAGCCATTAATCTCAGGCATATTAATGTCTAGAAAATATATATCTGCTTCGTTTTCTTGAGCAAACTGAATGGTTTCTAATGCATTTGAAAAACTAGCAGCTAAAGACAAACTGGGTGTTTTTTGTATAAAAGATTCTATGATTTCTCTAGCAACAGGTTCGTCATCAACAACAACACAAGTAAATATATTATTCATTTCTAGCTGGTATTTTTAGTTGTACTTCGTAAATATTATCTGACGATTTAGTTTCAAGAGTAAAATTATTTTGAAATAACATCGTGAGTCTTTTTTTAATATTAGTTAATCCAATTCCTTTTTTTGATTTCATAAAATTCTTATGAGAATTTGAAATTGAAAAGTTGATTGAGTTTTCTGAAGTTTTAATATTCATATCAATAGTTAGAATTCCGTTAATCTGCATACCATGTTTAAAAGCATTTTCTACAAATGGGAGGAAAATCATAGGAGAAATTAAAAGAGAATCTTTGTGTATTTCTTTAGAGAATTTGACATTTAAACTATCTTGAAACCTCATTTTCTCTAAAGAGATGTAATCTTCAATATGTTGTATTTCATTAACAAGAAGTACTTCAGGTTTTTCAACTTGGTATAAGATATAATCTAAAAGACTCGAAAGTTTTAAAATCATATCTGGAGCTTCGTCTGCTTTTTTAAGAGCAAAACCATACAGTGTGTTTAGTGTATTAAACAAGAAATGAGGGTGAATTTGCATTTTCAAATACTTTAATTCTTGTTCTTTTAATTGTAGTTGTGTTTGTAAAAATTTATTTTTTAAATCTTCATCTCTTAAGGTTGACTTATAATTTTGAATAACAAGACCAATAAAAATTATTATTAATATGATAAAATATACACCAAAAATGATGTACGGAATTGTTTTGGTTAACGGAGGAGTCTTTCCAGAGCTTAAATGGCTAGAAGAAATCATTCCGTAAAAAATTGAAAAAGCAATAAAGAAGAAGGAAATAATAAATGTATAAATTGAGTATAAGATAAAAAAGAAGTGTTTTTTTACTAACAAGTATTTTGGTATCAGAAAATATAAAAAGAAATATCCTATGCTAATAGTTATTGGCATTAGATAGTAGGTGAATTTATTGATATACTTAATGTTTGTACTTCCGTAACCTAGATAATAAGTGTAAAAAAAATAAACTCCTACCCAAAAAAGTAAATGTATAGTTCCTTTAATAAATATCCCTAAAAACACTTTTAAGTTTTCCATCATTGCAATATCAACTTTTTTAAGTGAAAAAATAATATCTAGCGATGAAATTCAAAAAAAGTAAGGGTTTTAACAGATTTGTTAAAAGTCATTAATATTCTGTAGTCTTTATTACTAGATTTGTTATTCGTCGAAAAGAGTAAAAACTAGTTCGTATTCCAAATACATTTGTGAGTGTATTAACTTTAAAACAAAATACTTATGAACTTTTTAATTTTAGGAGAATTATTTAAAAGAATGAACGAAGGAGGACCTTTTTTTATGTATCCTATTTTTTTGATGCTGCTAATTTGTATAGGTTTAATCGTTTTTTCTTTTTTAAAACAAGACTTGGAGGGTAAATTAAAAGAGCTGATAAGCCATGTTAGTTTATTTGCTTTAGTATGGGGGTTTTTAGGAATGATGATTGGTTTGATTACTGCTTTTGATGCAATTTCTTCAATTGAATATGATGTTGCTACTCAAGTTTTAGCTGGAGGTTTAAAAATAGGATTGCTATCTCCAACTTTCGGTATTTTTACTTTTCTAGTTGCACGTTTTGGTATTATAGTACTACATTTAAGAAAGAGCAAAAACGCTTAGTCTAACCTATTTAATTTTTTTAAAATTCAATAAAATGAAAAAAAGTATCTTTTTTTTAGTGGGATTTCTATGCGTTTTTTTTACCTGGAGTCAGAGTGAGAATCTAGCAGAAATCGATAAATTATTTACTGATTTGGCTTTAGAAAATAAAGCCATAGGAACGATATCTATTTTTAAAAATGGAAATGAAGTATTCAATAAATCTACGGGTTTCATTTCTGTTGAAGATAAATTAGAAGCTAATGCTTATTCGAATTATAGAATTGCTTCAATTACTAAAACTTACACCGCAACTATCATATTGCAATTAATAAGCGAGAAGAAATTAACTCTTAATACAAAATTGAGTGCTTTCTTTCCTAAAGTGCCAAATTCTGAAAATATCAGAATACAAGATATGTTGTATCATAGAAGTGGACTGTTTAATGTTACAGAAATTAAAGATTTTTCAACTTGGATTGCAGATTATAGAACTCGTGAAGAAATGTTAGAAAAGATTCAAGGAACTACATCTGTTTTTAATCCAGATTCAAAAGCGTCATATTCAAACACGAATTTTATACTGTTGTCTTATGTTGCTGAGGAGATTGAAAAGAAACCATACGCTAAGATTTTTGAGGAAAGAATAGCTGATGCTTTAGATTTAGATCATACTTATTTAGGAAAAGATATTGCAGTAAAAGACAATGGAGCTAAATCGTATTATTTTGAAAATGATAAATGGAATCCAGTTGAATTAATTACAAATATTAATGGACCAATTGGGGCTGGAGGAATTGTTTCAACGGCTACGGAAGTGAATATTTTCTTTGATCGTTTATTTTCTGGAAAATTATTGTTTGACAATTTTTTAAAACAAATGACAACACCAAAAGAAGGTTTAGGGATGGGGCTTTCTATTTTTCAATATCGTGGGATGAATTTGTACGGACATAATGGTTCTATTGATGGATTTCGATCGATAGCAGGATACATTCCGAGTAAAAAAGTTGGTTTTACCATAACTTGTAACGGAGTTAATAAAATAAGTTTATCAAACCTTATTTTTAAAGTTTTAGATCTATATTTTAAAAACGACCCATCTATGCAAAGTAATTCTTTAGTGAAGTTAAAAGCTGAAGATTTAGAACCTTTTTTAGGAGTTTATGGAGGTGAAACTTTTCCTTTCAAAATTACATTCACCAAAGAGAAAAATACTTTGATGGCTCAAGCTACAGGACAGCCAATCTTCAACTTAATAGCGTTAAAGAAAAATGTATTTAAATACGATGCTATGGGAATTCTTTTCAATTTTAATAAGAAAGATAATACAGTACTAGTGAAGTTTCAGGGAAAAGAGCATGTATTGAAAAAAGAAAAAGTATGAGAAGTCTATGTATAGTTGTGTTTACCTTCTTTTTTGGAAGTTTGTTTTCTCAACAAGAAGGAGACAAATATAGAAGAGAAGGAGAGTTGGAAAAATCAATTCAAGCTTATAAAACTGCGTTTGATAAAGATGCAACTAATTCAAAAAATACCTACAATTTAGCATGTGCTTATGCCTTGTCTCATCAAATAGACAATGCGTATCATTATTTACTTAAAGCTTTAAAAGGTGATAGTTCATTGTGGGTTTTGGCAGATAATGATTTGTTATCGTTGCATGATGATATCCGATGGAAAACTATTGAAGCAAATCAATTCGATAAATATCAAAAAGAAAAAGGAAAGTTGAAAAAGCCAGAATACGCAAGAAAACTTCTTAGGCTAATTGTTAGAGATCAGATGTTTGATTATCATATGGATATGGCGAAACAGTTTTTTGTAAAAAATGGGAAAGCGCCTCATTGGTATTATCCGTTAGCATTTGTAAAAAAGCAAACGGCAAAAGAAAATTTTATTAAACTAGAAAAGTTGATTAAAAATTATGGTTGGCCTACATATGAAGATGTTGGAAAACTAGCTGCAGATGGTCCTTTGTTAGTGATCAATCATCATGAAAAAGAAGCAATTAGAATAAAGTATTTGCCAAGAATAAAAGAAGCTTGTGTAAAGCAACAAGGGAGCTGCGTAGAATTTGCAAAAATTCAAGATAGAATATTGGTAAATACAGGTAAAAATCAGTTGTACGGAATGCAGTTTGCTTACGATTTAAATCATAAGTTAGCGCCTTTACCAATTTTAGAACCTGAATATGTTGATAAAAGAAGAGCAGAAATAGGTTTACCACCACTTAAAGATTATCTCAAAAGAAAAATTAACTATGATTTTAATGTAAAACAAAAAAGGAAATAGTTGAATAATTGTATTGAAACATTAAATACCCTTTTCAAATTAGAATTGGGTATTTTTGCATTATGAGTAGAAAAATAAAATTGATTTGGGATTTTAAAGGTCCAGATGCTTTAGAAACAGCAAAACATCATTGCATACATTTAAAAGAATTTGCTCAAATTGAAAGTTTAGATGTTTACGAAATTGATCATAAAGAAATCAATGAAATGTATACGTTAGCTTTTGTAACGGTAGATGAATCAATAATGAAAATATTTCGAGATGCACTAAAGCCACATCGAGGAGAGTTAGGCTAAACTAAATTTAATTGTAAAGTTCAAAAAGTTTATTGTTGTATTGAATTTAGTATAATTTAAACTATATCTTAATCGTTTACAAGGCATCTGAATTTATAAGAGTTTATCTTAATATTGTACATTTAAAGTAGTATAGACTGTAATCATGGGGCAGAGAATAATTTTAGTAGTATTTCTTTTTTTGACTTTAATTTTAAGTGGTCAACATCAATATGTAACTAATAAAGGACACGAATCTTTAGAGAAAGCAATTTATGTTAGTCATGAAATTATAGAAGGAAGAACTGCTTTTTTTGAAAGGCAAGCAGAGGAAAAACCATTAATGTTTCAAAAAACTAAAGTTTTAATTGGAGAACTAAATAGGTTATCTAATAATGTTAAAAGTTTTATTGATACAATTCAAAAAGAAGTAAATACAGAACGAGTTGTTTACGATTTATTACAGGAAAATCACTACAAGAAGCTATTATTTACGCCACAAGGCAAGCTGACCAAAAGAGCAAAAAAACTTAAAGTAAAACTAGATAGCTTATATAACTTTTCATTAAGGGTAAATGTGCATAAATTGTCTCAGTTAGAAAATTTCACAAAAGAACACTTTAAAACAGATAATGAATATTACGATTTTGAAGAACAAAAACTATCTTTTTTCGATCATTTATTTTACGATAAAACCAATTATGGTATTATGATGTCGATGTATTATCTTATCTTAGATGTACAAACATTTCAATTGCTGTATTATGGTACAGTGATGAGTTATTAACTAAAAAAAACAATAATTTATGTATTTAATTAATTTACATGCAGTACCTAAAAAAGGGACAGAATATTTTGAAAAAGTTGTAGGAGCTTACGTTAGTGTATACATAGACTATGTTGATGGTGAAGGAGCTATTCAATTGGCTAAATATTACACTGAAGAAGAAGGTTGGTTAGTACAAAATGTAGAAGACGATTTTTATGAAATCGAAAACCCAGACGAGTTAGAAAAAGATTATAAAGATCACTACGACGAAGCCAAAGAACATGGATATACAATGGTTTTTAATTGTTATGAGTCTGTGGAAGAGTAATTCTTTGGGAAAAATAGAATCTGAGTCTTAAAAATTTAAACTCACAATTAGTGGTTAGTGAAAACTTTTCACTAACCACTAATTGCATTAGCACATATAAAACCTCCTGTCCAAGCATTTTGGAAATTAAACCCACCAGTAACCGCATCGATATTTAGAATTTCACCAACAAAAAATAAATTTTGATGTAACTTACTTTCAAAACGTTTGAAGTTAATCTCTTTTAAATCAATTCCACCAGCTGTTACAAATTCATCTTTAAATGTAGATTTACCCTCCGCTAAAAACACAGCGTTTGTTAACTGTTCTGCTAATTGTGAAGTTTGTGTTTTTGTAATATTAGCCCAATTTTGCTGTAATTCAATATGAGATGCGTTTAAAAATCGTTCCCATAAACGTCTAGGAATTTCACTAAAAGGAGATTTTAATCCAATTTGTTTTTTTGCGTTTACTTTCTTTAAACGATTTAATTCTTCTGTAATTTGATTGGTTGATTTAGATAACCAATTTACAGCAACTTTATAACTGTATTTTTTCTCTGCTAAAATTCGTGCTCCAAATGCAGATAATTTTAAAACCGCAGGTCCACTTAATCCCCAGTGTGTAATTAAAAGTGGTCCGAAGTTTTCAAGTTTGCTGTCTAGAATTTTCACACTAGCATTGGGTACAGAAATTCCACCTAAATCTTTAATTCTTTCATCTTTAATATTGAAAGTGAATAGAGAAGGAACAGTGTTAATGACAGAATGCCCCAGTTCTTTTGAGAGTTCCCAAATCTTCTTACTACTACCAGCAGCTATAACTAATTTATCAGCAATAAAAGAATCATTTTTTGTGTTAATAACCCATTTATTTTCTTGTTGATAAAATGAAGTTACATTTTGACTTGTTAACACTTTGATATTTAGTTTTTCAACAGCTTTTTGAAAACAATCGATAACAGCCTGAGAAGTATTAGCTTCAGGAAAAACACGATTATCATTTTCAATTTTTAAAGGAACATCTCTGTTTTCAAACCATTCAAAAGTATCGCCAGTCATAAATTGATGAAAAGGACCTAAAAGTTCTTTACTTCCTCTTGGGTAAAATTTTATAAGTTCTTTTGGCTCAAAACAAGCATGAGTAACATTACAACGTCCTCCACCAGATATTTTTACTTTTTGTAATACTTCCTTACCTTTTTCAAGGATGGTAATATCTAAGTCAGGATTTAATTCTTTTGCATTAATTGCTGTGAAAAAACCAGCAGCACCACCGCCTATAATTACGATTTTATTCATAAAACCATTTCGTTGTAAGGAATGATAATTTCAAAACCTTTATTCTTAAAATATTCTGGAGTTTCGTTGTTTCCTGTAGCTAAAACAAAATCTCCACCCCAAGCACCTAAACTTTTTACAGTACCAAAATAATCTGAAAATAATCTATCTTTTACTTTGGGTAATTCGATAATAGAGGAAACTAAATTTTCGTGAGTATTTAGTAAATCTTCAAAATCAGATAAGTTTTTCGATGTAATTAAATCTTTAGAAATTTGAGAAATGAGTTGAATTTCGTTTTCTAGTTTATGTCTTTTTTCCTTGTATCTTTTTATACCTTCTCTACTGTTTTGTTTTTGATTTAAAAAAACAAAATACAAATCGTTTGAAAAAGTAGGAGAGAAGTTTACTTCTGTAATAGTTGGTTTTTTATCTTCTAACTGATAAAAAATAGGCGAATCGTGTTTTGCACAAGCAATATCATAACCACTGCCAGAAAAAGCATTCCAAAGTAAAGTGAAAGGATTTACATTTGCCCAAGATGCGATGTTATTGATTAATGTTGATGAGCTTCCTAGTCCCCAATTCTGCGGAAAAGTTAAATGAGTTTTCACAATATAACCTTGATTAGAATTTAGAAAATCTGGATTTAACTTTCTAGCTTCTTGTAAAATATTTTGTAAAGTTTCAGCTATTTGATCAGAACTTCCTTCTTGATCTGAGTTAAAAGTAGCTGAGGTTAAACGAAGTTTAGGTACATCAAATGAAGCTTCAAACCAACATTCGCCAGTATTAGTAAAACTTCCCCAAATTAATTCAGGTTGATCGATTGGTGTTACCGTTAAATCTTGTCCATATTTTGTAGGAACAGCTAAAGAAGTTGCTCCATCTAAAACAAGATATTCTCCTGTTAATAATAATTTTCCGTTACTATAATATTTATCCAAAATCAATATTAGGTCGTATGCAGCCTAAACCTTTTATAATTTAATTATTTCTCGACTGCACCCGAGTAAATTTTGTTTTTTGATATTTTATAAACTCTTTAAAACTTTTAGAGAAACAAAAATACAATATTGCTATACAATAAATAACAATATCAAAGTTTAAGCTATAGTTGTAAGTAATTCTACCTAATAAGTTATTTTTAATGGAATAAAACCATGAAATACTACCTAAAGCATAATATATTTTATAAGAGAAAAAACCAATTAAAAAATACATACCCCATTTACGTCCTTTGTATACTGAAATTAAAGAATACAGAACTACAGCTAAATAGAAAACCTCTAAAACTATTTCAGATTTGATATAGTTTAAATAATAGCCATGTAAAGTACTGTAATAGATATAAATACCAATAGTGTATAGTGAAGCTAGAATGATAAAACTAGATACTATAAAAAATTGTTTTCTTCCAGTATTTACCAAAAAACTATCCATTTTACACCAATCCAAACTGTTTAAAATGATGTGTAAAATGCTTTACTTGAAACTTTTTCCAATATTCAAAATCAAGTTCACCAAAGAAAGGATGTACTACAGTTCTAGTACTATCTTTTTCAAATGCATCAAAAAATAATCGAAGTTGAATAATTAAATCGTCTATAGCTTCATCAATAGAGCTAAATTTAGTTGGTGTTGGAGTGTCAGATAAAAATGAGGCTCTAAAACCAGGTTGTATTTCGTTATTGGTATCTAAAAATGGTCTCCTGCGAGCTGTTTTTTCATCTTCAACAAAAACATCTATCTTCAAGTTTCCATTCGGAATTTGAGTTACAGCGCTTAAATGTTCAATCATCTGTTGAGCATTCATAGTTCCAAAGACGGGTTTACTTTCTTGAGATAATTTTCCAAGAGTTTCCCTGATTTCTGTTTCGTTGGTAATATCTACCCAATTTATTTTTGGCTTACGTAACTCTTCTAGTTTTTCTATAACAGCACTGTGAGATACAGTTTTGTTTTCAAAAAAAGAACTGATACTTTCTTTCTCTTGAGCAGTTGCATTGTGTTGGTTAAGAATATTCATCAAATGCATTTTCATATGTCCATGCTGAATTCCTTTTGTTGTTAAAGCTCTTAATGCAGCAAAGTTTTGGGCTAAACCAGCAGCGGCGATAATTTGCATTAAATCTCTCGCATTAGGTTTTTGCATCATGTCTAACGATAATCTTGCCATTGGATGTAAAGCGGTTAAACCACCAACAGTTCCTAGAGCTAATGGAATTTCAATCCAAAATTTAAAAATTCCATTTTTAACTTCACAATGTGTTAAACTAGAGTATTTTCCATTTCTAGCAGCAAAAGCATGTGCACCAGATTCTATAGCTCTAAAATCATTTCCAGTAGCTAAAACAACAGCATCAATTCCGTTCATAATTCCTTTATTATGAGTAACTGCTCTGTAAGGTTCTATTTCTGCGATTTTAACAGCTTGTTCAAATTTATAAGCAAATTTTTCAGGATTTTCTCCTCCTAAGTCTTCAATAGGGCAACTCACTTCTGCTTTTACGATACACTCAGGTACATAATTAGAAAGAATACTCATAATAATTTCGATATCTTCTTTCTGAAATTTTTTAGCAATAGCTTCTAAACAAGAATTGATAAAATTTGCTCCCATGCTATCTTTTGTCTCAAAAGTGACATGAAGTTGATAGTAATTTTCTAAATCAGCCGTTTTATCTTTTAATTCAATATCTAAAATACCACCACCACGCTTTTCCATATTTCTGGTTATAGAAGCAGTAGCGGCATATAATTCTGTTTTATTAAGGTTGAAATAAGTCTCTAAATCTTTTTTATTTCCGGCATAAATAAAATGTACTTGTCCGATTTTAGTAGTAGAAATTACTTCAGTTTTAAATCCTCCTCTAGTACTCCAGTATTTTGCTACTTTGGCTGCTGCTGCTACAACAGAACTTTCTTCAATTACCATTGGTATTACATATTCTTTACCATTAATAATAAAGTTAGGAGCAACACCGTAAGGCATATAAAAATTAGAAATTGTATTCTCAATAAAGTCATCATGGAGTTGTTGTAATTTTTCATCAACATTCCAATATTGTTTAATGATTTGAATAATTTCAGGTTGATTATTGAAGTAATTTTGAGCTAACCAATCTATTTTCCCTTCTTTAGTTAGCTTAGAAAAGCCAGAAATAATCTTCGACATTCATCTTATTTTTAATAACGAAACAAAGATAATTCTTTCCTTTTAATCAAAATTTATAATCGTAGTTTTCTGTTAAATTACAGTAAAATTTATTATTTTTTCGTAAACTTGGCAGTCGTTTTATTAAATCATCAAATAAATAAGATACTTCATGAAAAAAATATGCTTTTTAGTAATTTTGGTGACTTTTTTTTCAGCTAAAAGTCAATCTACTACAAATAATTTAAAAGAAATTACATTAGAGGAGATTTGGAATGGATCATTCTCTGCAGATAGAATGAATGCCTTAAGATCTATGAATGGAGATTTTTACACGGTATTAGGTTTTAATAGAGAAACGAGAACAGCTACAGTAGATAAGTATAGCTACGAAACACAACAAAAAGTAGAAACAATTGTTGATGGAAGAAACTTACCTAACTTAGATTATTTTAGTTCTTACTCTTTTAATGATAATGAAACAAAGTTATTATTAGGAACTAACTTCAAACAAGTTTACCGTCATTCTTATAAAGGAACGTACTTTATTTACGATATAGCAACTAAAGATTTAATTTCTTTAGGAGAAGATATACAAGAACCAACTTTTTCCCCAGATAGTAAAAAAGTAGCTTATGCTAAAGACAACAACTTGTATGTTAGAGATCTTGAAGGAAATAGAGAAATAAGAGTAACTAACGATGGAAAAATAAATGCTATCATTAATGGTACTACAGACTGGGTTTACGAAGAAGAATTTGCTTTTGTAAAAGCTTTTGAGTGGAGCAAGGATAGTAAGTTCTTAGCTTTTTTACGATTTGATGAAAAAGAAGTAGCACAATTTACAATGAATGTTACAGGGAATGAATTATATCCTTCAACGCATACATTTAAGTATCCTAAAGCTGGTGAAAAAAACGCTGTTGTTACATTAGAGTTATTTAATGTTCCTCAAAGAACAGTAAGTAGAGTAGATCTTGGGAGTTATGAATATATACCAAGAATGCAATGGACAAATAAACCAGAAATATTATCAATCACTACTTTAAATAGAAATCAGAATGATTTAAAGTTATTTTTCTTTAATGCAAATACAGGAAATTTAAAAGTAGTATTAAATGAGAAAGATGAAGCTTATGTAGATGTACAAGATAATTTAACTTTTTTAGAAGATAATAGTTTTATCTGGACGAGTGAGAGAGATGGTTATAACCATATTTACCATTACAACGAAGACGGTACATTGAAAAACCAAATTACTAAAGGAGATTGGGACGTAACGAATTACTATGGTTTAAGTAAAACAAATAATAAGATATATTATCAATCTGTAGAAAATGGATCTATAAACAGAGGTGTTTATGCTATTGGATTAGATGGTTCTGATAAAAAATTACTTACAGATAAAAGTGGACAAAGTAGTGCTTCATTTAGTAAAAACATGAAGTATTTTATTAATACACATTCTTCTGCTACTCAAGTACCTACTTATACATTATACAATGGTGATGGGAAAAAGATCAAAACACTTAAAGATAATATAGACCTTTATGTGAAGATGAAAGGATATAAAATGAGTAAGAAAGAATTTTTCACATATAATATTAATGGTAATGATTTAAATATGTGGATGATTAAACCTGCAGATTTCGATCCTACAAAAAAATATCCACTATTATTATTTCAATATTCAGGACCTGGTTCTCAACAGGTTTCTAACAGGTGGAATTCTAGTAATGATTATTGGCACCAAATGTTAGCGCAAAAAGGTATAATAGTTGCATGTGTAGATGGACGTGGAACTGGATATAAAGGAAGAGATTTTAAGAAAGTTACTCAGAAAGAATTAGGGAAGTATGAAGTAGAAGATCAGATAGCAGTAGCTAAATTTTTTGCTAATGAAAATTATATTGATGCAGAAAATATTGGAATTTGGGGATGGTCTTATGGTGGCTTTATGAGTACAAACTGTCTTTTAAAAGGAAATGATGTTTTTTCTATGGCTATTGCTGTAGCACCAGTAACTTCTTGGCGTTTTTATGATACTGTTTATACAGAACGTTATATGACTACACCACAAGAAAACGCATCTGGTTATGACGAAAATTCACCTATCTCACATGCTGATAAACTAAAAGGAGATTATTTATTAGTACATGGATCTGGTGATGATAATGTTCATGTTCAAAATACAATGAGAATGGTAAATGCTTTGGTAGAAGCAAACAAACAGTTTGATTTGTTTATTTATCCTGATAGAACTCATGGTATTTACAGAGGGAAAAATACGAGACTTAACTTATATACAAAGATGACCAACTTTGTATTGAAGAGTTTAAAAAACTAAATAAAAACAAAACTTTGACTAATTTTTATGAAAGATTCAGCAATTAAACAAAAAGAGCTTTTTGGACAACCAATAGGACTCTATATTCTGTTCTTAACTGAAATGTGGGAACGTTTTTCATACTATGGTATGAGAGCATTACTTGTATTATATATGACAGCATCAACTTTAGGAGAGGATGCCAGAGGAGCAGGTTTAGGTTGGACAGAAAAGGAAGCTTTAGCATTATACGGGTGGTATACAATGTTAGTTTATGTTGCCTCTATCCCTGGAGGAATGATTGCTGATAAATTATTAGGGCAAAAAAAATCAGTTTTGCTCGGAGCTATAATTTTATGTTTAGGCCATGGAGTGTTAGTTATGACTGATACTTGGGCTTTTTATACAGGACTTGGATTAGTTATTGCTGGAGTTGGTTTGTTAAAACCAAATATTTCTTCAATGGTTGGAGGCCTATATAAAGAAGGAGATATAAGGAGAGATAAAGGTTTTAGTGTATTCTACATTGGGATTAATTTAGGGTCATTACTTGCTACTATGATTGTGGGATTAGTTGTTGCAGAGTGGGGTTGGCATGCAGGTTTTGGTTTGGCTGGAATTGTAATGGTTCTAGGTTTAATTAATTATATCTATGGTCAAAAGTATTTAACTCACGTTGGTAATTTAAATGTCGATAAAGAAGATGAAAATGAAATTTCTTATGGTCAACTTTATGGTAAGCTATTAAAGTCTTCAAAACAATTGATAATAACTTTATTGTTAATTGTAGCATCTGCTATAGGATGGTTTAATTTAGGTTGGGGATATGGATTGTTATTTTTAACCCTTACAGCTATTACAGCATTGTTAATGATGATTTATAAAGAACTGGAAACTCAAGTTTTTAAAGACAGATTTTTAGTTTTATTATTATCCTTTATAATGGTGATAATTTTCTGGGGAGCATTTGAACAAGCTGGAGGTCTAATGAATTTATATACAGATACTAAGACTGATAGGGATCTTTTCGGGTGGAAAGTACCTACAGTAATGTTTCAAAGTTTAAATGCAGGTTTTATAATTTTATTTGCAACTGCTGTAGCTAGCTTTTGGGCAAAACGAAAGTTAAAGTCTAAAGAAGCATCATCATTATTCAAAATGGCTTTAGGTATTATTATTATGGGATTTGGATTTTTGTTTATGGTTTTTGCAGCTATGGAGTTTGAAAAATCTGGTAGTTCTAGTATGATATGGCTTGTTTTGGCTTATTTATTTCATACACTAGGAGAATTATGTATCTCTCCTGTAGCATTATCATTCATAACTAAATTAGCTCCTGTTAAATATGCATCCTTAATGATGGGAGTTTATTTTGCAGCTACTGGGTTAGGAAATAAGGTTGCAGGTATAATAGGTGAGTCTGCTTCTGATTTTGGAGAGTTAACGATCTTCTCAGGAATCTTAATTTTTACAGTATTAATAGGAGGTCTTTTTATTTTAATGTTAAAGCCTCTTAAGAGACTTACACATGGAGTAGAAGAAAAAGAAAGAGATCTTAAGAATGAAGAAGCTGAAGGTTTTGAACTAGCAGATAATTAATAACCAAATAATTTACAATGAACACTGATATAGAGAATTTATTTAAAGACAAAGTAATTGGGCATCCAGCAGGATTGTTTGTACTTTTCTTTACTGAAATGTGGGAACGTTTTTCTTATTATGGGATGCGTGCTCTTTTAGTGATGTTTTTCACTGCTTCAATAATGGATGAAGGTTGGGGTTGGCCAAGAGAATGGGCTTATGCTATTTTTGGGACTTACACTTCACTTGTATATTTATCTACACTTTTAGGAGGATATTTTGCTGATAACGTAATAGGTATAAGAAAGGCTGTTGTAGTAGGTGCTTTATTAATGACTTTAGGTCATGCTTGTATGGCAGTAGAAACTCCGTTTTTTATTTATTCGGGTTTAGCTTTATTAGTATTTGGAAGTGGTTTTTTTAAACCAAATATGACTTCTATTATTTCAGAAATGTATAATGGTAAACCTGAGAAAAAAGATGGAGCCTATACAATTTTTTACATGGGAGTTAATGCTGGAGCTTTCTTAGGAATTTTATTATGTGGATACTTAGGTGAAAAGATTGGATGGTCATGGGGATTTGGAGTAGCAGGTATTTTTATGTTGTTTGGTTTATTACAGTTTTGGTTAATCCAAGGAATATTTGGAGACATAGGTAAAGAAGCAAAAAATAAGAACGTTGATGTTTTAGATGAGGTTTTAAATACAACTGATGATACAACGGTTGATAAAGAAGTAAAGAGAAATCCTTTTACTGGATTAGAAAAAGCTCTTATTGCAGTTTCTTCAATGTTAGGATTACTTTGGATTTTTAATGATCCTATTTCAAAAATATCTGAAGGAAAGTATAATATTTTTCCATTTGAAATATCTGGTTTATCTGGAGCAACTATAGCTATAATAGCTGCTTTCTTAATATTTATTTCTTTATTAGTGATGAGAATTCCTCGTTATGATAAAATTACCAGAGATAGAATGTTAGCTGTTACTTTCTTTTGTTTTGTAACTATATTCTTTTGGGCTGTCTTTGAACAGGCGCCTAGTTCATTAACAATTTTTGCTAAAGATTATACAAATAGAGTTTTAGAAGGCAACTCAGCTTTTATTTTTAAAATTATAGACGCATTAATTACTATTGTTCCTTTGGTTATTATCACTTGGGTGTTATCCTTATTATTTAAGAAAACATTTAAAAAATATTCATTTTCAAATATAGTATTGGCACTAAGTTTTGTGATTGTTTGGTTTATAGCTTTATATAGACTAGTAGATAAATTTAGTGCTGATGTGGCTGAAGTAGATGCTTCTTGGTTTGGAATTTTGAATTCTCTGTTTATAATCACTTTAGCCCCACTATTTTCTCGTTGGTGGGAAAGTAAATATAACCCAAATGCAAATATGAAATGGGCTATAGGAATGGGGTTATTAGGATTAGGTATGGCATGTGTAGCTATAGGTTCTGCTTCTATACCTGTAGGTGCTAAAACTGCTTCTGTAAGTATGATTTGGTTAGTTTTAGTGTACCTATTCCATACTATGGGAGAATTATGTATTTCTCCAGTAGCATTATCATATGTGTCTAAATTAGTACCAGGAAGAATGATTGCTTTTATGTTCGGAGTTTATTATTTAGCAGTAGCCATAGGAATGAAGTTAGCAGGTGTATTTGCAGAGTCTTCAGAGACTATAGCAAAGGATAATGGCTTAAGTAGCTTTTTCTGGTTATTAACTATTATATCTTTTGCCTTAGCTGTTCTTTCGGCTGTATTATATCCAGTAATTAAAAAACTAATGCACGGAGTTAAATAAAGATTTTTTACTTAACAAATAATAAAATAAACCTACCAAATACAACTTGGTAGGTTTTTTTGTAAATTTGGAATACTTATTGAGACATATAAAGTATGAAAAATATTTTTTTAGTTGCTGTTTTTGTATTAACAGCGATCACAGCAAAAGCACAGGAAGTAAATTGGATGTCTTTCGAGAAGGCAATAGAATTAAATAAAACTACACCTAAACCTATTTTAGTAGATTTATATACAGACTGGTGTGGCTGGTGTAAACGAATGGACGCCACAACTTATAAAAATGAAGTTATCGTAAAATTTATTAACGATAATTATTACGCTGTTAAAATGGATGGAGAAGGAAAAGGTGACATCACTTTTAAGGGTAAAACCTTTAAATTTGTACAACAAGGAAAAAGTAAATATCACCAGTTAGCTGCAACGATAATGAACGGGAAAATGAGTTATCCTTCTACAGCTTTTTTTAATGCAGAAGAACAGTTAATTCAAACAGTTCCTGGGTATTTACAAAAAGAAAGATTTGAAAAAATATTATCTTATTTCAGTGGAGAAGCTTACAAAACAACTCCATGGAAAGACTTCGAAAAAAACTTCAAAAGTTCTTTGTAACTAAAAGTTACTTTTTTAAAATATAAGCACCATCTTCATTTGTATTATGAAATGGTGTTTTTTGTATAGCGCAAATTTCTGACCAACGTTTTATATAACTTTTATAATTTGATCCATCACTAATAATTAATTTTGGATTTATTTCTTTTATAAGACGTTCTAAATTCAATTTTGGAGAGTTCTTCAATATAACAATTGTATTTTCTAATTTCTTTTTTGGATAAATCGCTAAACTATCTATAATAAGATATTTATAATTTAAAAATCCAATGACTTCTTTTTTGGATGACTTAGTGTGATTTTTGATGTTTTCTTTTGTTTTATAGGCATCAAAAAACTTTAATTTAGAAATAGCTAAACTATCAAGATTACTGATCAAATCAATTGAGTTACTATTTCGTATACCAATTAATGAATGCTTATTTTTATGAAATACTATAATCTCTTGTTGTGATTTTATTTCATGTCTTTGAAAAATATAAAGCGATTGTAAACACAGTATGCATCCTAATAAAATGAAAAGCAGTTTTAATTTGAATTTTTTGAGAAGTGAAATTATAATTAACATTATAATATAATATAGAATCATATTCCGAAAAGGAAGATGAATATGACTAAAGATAAAATCTTCATACGAAGCAACTTTACTAATGATTAGGTTCATCCATGATATGATGCTACTGTAAAGAGTCACTAAAAACTCAGGTAGTATTTCACAGTAAGCTAATATTAGAACAATTAAACCTAAACTTAAAATAAAACCAATACAAGGTATAATAAATAAGTTAGCGATTAAAAATAAACTTGGAAACTGATGAAAATAATAAAGACTAATAGGTAATGTACTTATTTGTGCAGCCATAGAAACTGTTGTTAATTTCCAAAATTTATTTAAAAAGAATGTTCTGGGTGTCCAAAGTTTCTTCAGAAGAGGTTGAATCCAGATGATACCAAATACGGCTAAATAACTCAATTGGAATCCTATATCGAATAGAAACATCGGCTCTACTAAAAGTATACATAACATAGAGCTTACTAAAGAAAATTCAACAGGTTGATTTCTCTTAATTTGATTTCCAATCATGATAAAAGTAAACATTGTTGTTGCTCTTACAACAGATGCTGACATCCCTGTGAAAAATGCGAAAAACCATAAAAGTATTAAAGTCAAAACAACCCTTAAGTATTTACTTTTTTTTAATGGTAATAAGCATGTTAAAAGAAAGTTTAATAAGTAGCATACAATTCCAATGTGTAAGCCTGATATAGCTAAAATATGAATAGCTCCAGCTTTTGTGTAATTTTCTTTTAATTCTGAAGATAGGTCTTGACGTTGACCTAATAGCAATGCATTAGTAACAGCTAATTGATCTTTTGAGAAAGAATATTTTTTAAGGCTCTTTTGTATTTGTTTTCTTAAAGTTAAAACGAATTTAGATAATGAAATCCTGTCGTTTTTTACAGTTGTAAAACTGCCTTTATTTAGATGTAATTGATGAATTATTCCTTGGTTTTTCAAATATTCTGCATAGTTAAATTCATGAGGGTTTTTGGCATTGGATATGTATTGCAATTTAGCTTGAGGGATTATTAAATGACTAAAATTTATAGTATCAAAATCATACGATTTATCAAGGTATAGAATCACTTTTCCGCTAGAACTTTTATCATTTACTTGAATAATATTTGCAATAAATTTATGAGAGTAACTATTAGATTTTAATTGATTACTTATCTCTAGTACAATAGTATTTTCAGAAGATAGAAAATTGGTATAGAACTTTTTTGAATTCATATCGTTTGTTATGAATTTAGTAGTCATACCTAAAACAATAAAGCATAAAGCGAAGCTAAACTTTTGATACGTTGTACGTTTCAATATACGTACTAAGTTTAAAAAAATTAAGAATAAACATACCCCTAAAAATAATATTAAATTGTGGGTAATAATAAGTGAGTACTTGTGTTGTATGTATATACCAAAAATTACACATAGCAATATATGCATAGGTATATACCTAAGTAAATTTTTCATAGCCCTGTAAAGATATAAAAAATATAGTTGCAGGAAACACAATTAAAAAACACTAAAAAATACCAAAAAATAATAATCTATGACTGGAATTATTCAAAATACGAATTTGTAAACTCGACTTATAATGATCTCGATACTATTGTAGAACTACTATATAAAGTAAACACTTAAAGACTAAAAATAAAGAATTGAAGAAGTAGGAGAGAAAAGGAACAAACCACGATGGAGATCGTGGTTTTTCAATAAAGTTATTGTTTACAAAAAGGATTGTTAGGATTCCTTTTACAATACTCAGATGCAGGACCTTCATCACAATCATGAGTTGCTGAGAAATGACAAGGAGCTTGACGTTTTGCTCCATTAATAAATTGTTGTTCAGACTTGTTTAACACAGTGCCTAAATTTGAAATGTTTTTTAACATCATATAAGATTTTGATTAATAGATATGTAAGATACAGAAAGATTTCATAGAAGTCAATTGTATATTATATAGCTTTTATCAAGTAAACGAATTAATAATAAAGAATTGTGAAAAAAGAAATGAAGCTTTTAATTACATTTTGTGCTTTTTCTTGCTAAGATGTAATACTTAATATTTGTGGTCTTTTTTCATGTAATTCTTAATTAATTGATTTTTTAATTACTGTTTTTTAAGGAATTGTCAAAAATAATTGTATTTTTGGTTTTCCAGATTGGTAAACCAATTTGAAAATTCAAAAACTTACAACCCTTTAACTCAAAAAAAATGAAAACCCTCATTACTTTAAACAGTAAGCATAAGTATTACACTATGCTGGCATTTTTAATTTTTCTGTCATGTACAGATAATTCAATGGAACTAAATGATCTTGGTATCAATGTTGAAGAGCAGCATCAGTCTTTAAAAAATAAAATAATAGATGTAAATGAAATTTCAGTCTCTGCAAACGGTGATGATGGAAATATTCCATCAAATACATTAGATGGTAACCTGAATACTAGATGGTCATCAAAAGGAAGAACTGGGAAATATATTACCTACGATTTAGGAAAAATAAGAAAAATAGATGCAATTAGAATAGCTTGGTTTAAAGGAAACCAAAGAAAAACTTTTTTTCAAGTTGCAGTTGGTAACTCAACATCGTCGCTAACCACTATTTTAAATAGAAAATCAAATGGTTCATCAGGTAATTCTAACGGTTTTGAGTTTTACGAATTACCAGATACAGAAGGAAGATTTTTAAGAATTAGAGGTTTTGGTAATTCTAGTAATGATTGGAATAGTATTACTGAGATAGAAATTTTAACAACGACATCAAATGGTTCAACAGCTGTTATTCAAGTTCCTTCTAGAATTCAAGCTGAAGATTTTACATCACAAAAAGGAACTCAAACTGAGGCTACAAGTGATACTGGCGGAGGTTTAAATGTTGGTTATATAGATGCAGGTGATTATTTAGAGTATGAAATTGATGTGCCTGAAACGAAAGATTATAATTTTGAATTTAGAGTAGCATCACTAAATAAAACTATTCGATTTGATGTAATTAGTAACGGAAACAGACTAGCAGGTATTAGTAAGGCAACAACAAACGGTTGGCAAAATTGGATTACAACAAAAAAGACAATCCGTTTGAATAAAGGAATACAAACATTACGTTTATTGGCTACAGATGGTGGATGGAATATTAACTGGTTAGAAATTAAAGAAGATCAATCAAACCCAGATCCAAATCCGACACCAGGAAGTTCACCTGCTTCAATACTTGGAGGTTTAAAAAATTGGAAGCTTAATGGCTATTCAGGAACATTTCAATTAGGGGCTTCTAATAATGGGCTAACTTATGTAGATAAAACCCCAAATTTACAGACATTCAGTAATCCAGAATGGTTTTACACAGATGGAACTTGGACTTACTTTAAGGCTTATCCAGGAAATCCAACTTCGAGTGGTTCTGGTAACCCAAGATCTGAATTAAGAGAACTAACAACTAACGGAAATGCAAATATTTATTGGGATGGAACTACTAGTAAAGAACACAGAATGATCTGGAAAGTAAAAGTAGACCGTTTACCACAATCAGGTAAAGTTTGCTTTGGTCAAATACACGATAAAACAGATAAGTTTGATGATGTAATACGTGTTCAATGTCAAGGAGACCCTTTTCAAACTTCAGGAGAAATTACTTTAAGAATAAATGGTTATGTAACTGAGGTATTAGAAGGAGGAGGTAAGTCTGTTGGGAAAATTAGAATAGGAGAAGAATTATACTATGAGCTTACTTATCAAAACAGTGTAGTAAAACTTTACGAATTAAATAGTAGTGGATCAAGAGTAAAAACAATTTTCACTTCTAAAAAAGCAGCTGCTAAAGAAAATTATTTTAAAGCAGGTTGTTATTTGCAATCTGTAAAAGGGAAAAAAGCAAAAGGACCAAACGATTTTGGATTGGTAGGAATAAAAGAATTAAAAATATTTCATTAGGTAAATTTGAACTAAATCCCCAAAAGAAAAAGAGCAATCGATATAAATTGATTGCTCTTTTATTTTATCTTAAAAATAAAGATTTAGTTTCTTGTATTTCCACTAACAGTATTGTTTGCACCCGAAGGTATATTCTTCATTTCGATTAATTCATAAGAATCTGTCAATGTAAAATTATTATTAATTATTGTAGAATTGATAGACTCATCTACAATTACACCAGTAACATTTTTTGCATCAATCGTATTTTGATTAAACTTAATTCGATCACTTTTTATGATCTCTAAACCTGTATTTATCGTATTATTTATAAGACTTATTCCGACAGCATTAAAAATACGAGATGTTTTTTTTCCGTTTAATACACATCTAGAAATTTCTGTAGTGTACGATGAAAAATCATTAGTTAAGTTTGGTATAGGTCTATTAAATCCATTAACGAATAAAAATCGACCTTCTACATCAACTTTTTCGTCATGAATTTTGATGTTATTACTGTAAACACCAAAAATAATACCTGCACTATTAGGTTCTATGCTCGTATAAGTATTATCAAAAACTTCAACATCTTCAGCTTTTTCAATAATCAAACCTACCTTACAATCAATTACTTTGTTTTGACTAATATTAGCTCTACCTCCAAAAACTTTCATACCTGTAGCAAATCCTTTTACTGTATTATTACCAACATGATTTTCTATGGCATACTGCTGTAGATTACCTCCAACAAAATCGGTATAAAGTCTAAAATCACTAGTTTGTATTCCTATTCTAGTACCTTTTACATTGTCTCTAGCTTCTATAGTATTATTGGTAATAGAGCTTCTTCTTGTATGTCTTTGAGCTATAGAATGATCAGATACATTTCCATTAATATTAACTTTATCACCAGTAAAAACAATGATACTACCATTTTGATTGTTAGTGAATGTATTATTATCTATGGAAACATTTTCTACCCATTCATATTTAATAGCGGAATCGAAATTAAAGCTACTGTATTCAATATAAGGCTCAATATCTATTCCATATTTAGGGTTTGTTCCTGAGGAATTGTAAATAATATTTCCGTTGTCATCACGTAAAACTTCACCTAAACCAGTATTTTTGATTTGGTTGTTTTTAATGGTAATATCTTCTCCATCTGTTATACTAATGTTATTTCTTCTACCTTCATCAATTACACAGTTTTCAATACTAATTTTTTTATTCCATAACGCATTAGGGTTAGTTCTACTTCCTTCATCACCAACAGCTCCAATAACTATACAGTCTCCCGTAGAAGCTTTCAAGTTGGTGCGATTCACTTGAATATTTTCTGAACCTGCTATGGTAATTAAAGTTGGCCACTCGTGTGTATCTCTTGATATACCATGTGCATCTTTATATGGACTGTAATCATGTTCAAATCGATCACCAATTAAATTACCTCCAGTTATTGTGACATTGTTTTTTTCAAAAACAGAAATTAATACACCCCAAGGAATCTTAAAAGGTTGAACTCTTAAAAAAGTATCATTTGTCATTTTTAGATGGAAATCTGAAGGTAAGTGAATAGCGTCTTTGTCTAATCCTCTACCACCTTGCTCAATACCGATTTTAAAATAAGCGTCAAGTTTATCAATAACGAAAGTAGTAGCGCCTAAATCTTTTGATAAATCTATTACTTTCTGTAAGTTCTCTTTATTGGTATTTGCAATTTCGTCGGATACTTTTCCTTGAATAATGTTCCAGTTATCTGGTAGAAAGTTAAAATAGTTATTCTTTAAACTCACATCACCAGAAATACTAACAGAACTGGTTAATAATCGACTATCAATTATTCCATTAGATGTAAAGTTTAATTTTCCGTTGATAATTTTACCTTTATTAAAAACCAATTCTACTCCATCTGGAATAGAGACTGTTTCTCCTTGTAAATCTAAAGTACAGTCTATTGTTTTTTTTGAGTTTGAAGAAAGATTAGTTAATTTAAAATCACATGGTTGAGTATTAATAACTTCGTCTGGTGTATTTCCATCTTCTCCTTCTTGACCAACATTAATAACTTCATCTTTTGAGCATGAAAAGCATGTTATAAGAAGTACTAGATATAGTTTAAAATTGATATTTATTTTATCCATTATTATAATTCTTTAAATTCAACAGTATTATTAACAATGATATTATTCGTATTTACACTAGAGTCAACTTGAAATATGCCTTCAAAAACATTCTTTTTTACAGTAAAATGATTGTTTTTAATTTCTGAGTTAGAAGTGTTTTCTAAACTTATACCATGATAAGTAAGGTTAATAACTTCTGAAGTATTATTATTAAATTTAATATCGGTTACATTTTTCAGTAGAGTTGTACTATATATTTTGTTTTTTAAGATTTCTACACCTCTTGAATTCTTTATAGTTGGTCCTCTAAAAGAGTTGAATTCGCTTTCTCTTATGGTAACTTTGAAGTTATCTACATTCAAATGAAAATCATCATTAGGCATATTAAAATCAATAGATTCTAAATAAAAACCATTCGATAATGTGAATTTTTCGTTATAAATTTCGATGTTGTTAGCATAATCCGTTAAACGAATTGCTTTAGAGGCTATGGCACCAGATGTATAAGTGTTATCATGTACTTTAATGTTTTCAGCTTTATTTATCAGTAAACAAACTGTAGCGCCTTCAACTGTATTTCCAGATACTTCAGCATTATTTCCTCTTATATTATAGCCTCCAAAAAAATTTCTTATGGTATTATTTTTAACATCATTTCCAGTTGCATATTGCTTTAAAGTACCTCCGTCAAAATCAATAAATTTTCTGTAATCACTAGTGGAAATCCCTATTCTTCCCCTTACATCATCTCTTGCTTCTAAGGTATTATTGATGATTTTAGAACCAGAAGTATTGTTTTGTGCAATAACATGATCAGAAAAATTACCATCAATTAAAACATTATCACCTGTATAAACAATTATACTACCAGCTTCATTACCTTTAAAAATGTTATTTCTGATAATTACATTTTCTACCCATTCGTATGTCTTTCTAGATTCAAAAGAAAAATCATCATAACCAACAAAAGGTTCAACATCTAATCCAAACCTAGGAGCTACTCCTGCAGACGAGTATATAGTATTTCCATCATTATCCTTAAGGGTTTCTCCTATTCCAGCGTCTAAAATTTCATTACCTTCAATTAAAATATCTTCACCATCAGTAATACTAATATTATTTCTTCTATTATCAGAAACAATACTGTTGGTAAGACTTACCTTTTTATTCCAAACTGTTTCAGGATAAATTCTATGTCCTTCCGATCCTGTAATTAATCCATCGGCAATAGAAGATTTTAAGGTGATATTATCAATATTAATATTTTCTGAACCCCGAACTAATAGTAATACACCCCATTCGTGCGTGCTTCTTTTAAGACCATGCCTGTCGAAAAAAGGAACATAATCATGTTCGTATCGATCTCCTATAAAATTACCTCCAGAAATCTTAACATTTTCTTTTTTATCGATGGTCATTAAACTATACCAAGGAAATGCATTAGGTTGTACTCTAAACACAGTTTCTTCATGTAAACTTAAATGAAAGTTAGATGGTAAAAGAATGGTATGCTCTATAGTATTTCCATAAGGTTGAGTTTCATCAATTGGTGTAATTTTAAAATACACGTCTATTTTTTCTACAGAAAATTTAGTAGCCCCTAAAGCACTGGTAAGATCAATAGCTTTTTGTAAATTCTTTCTATTTTCTAGTGCTACTTCGTTGGTAACAGTACCTTCTTTCATTTCCCAGCGATCGCCAAAAAAGTTAAAGTTTTCGTTACTTAGTTTTGCATCTCCTGTAATGCTTAACGATAGGTTTAATAAATCTCCGTCAATACTACCATTAGATTCGAAATTAACAACACCATTAATAATTTGTCCTTTATCAAAAACTAATTCAACACCAGAAGGAAGGTTTACTGTTTCTCCTTTTAAATCTAAGACACAATTAATTGTAAGTTTGGTATTAGGGGCTACATTTTTTAGTGTAAAGTTACAAGGTGTAGTATTTACAATTTCATCTGGTACATTGTTATCTTCATCTCCTTGATCAACATTAATAACTTCATCTTTTGAGCAAGACAAGCTAATTAAAAGAATAATTATATTATAAAACCGTAATTTCATTTTGTAATTTATTATGTGGATTATTTCGATATTAAATTACTCTTTTATTTTAAAATCATTGTTCTCATTTATTTATTGCCAGACCACAAATAATGATCGAAAAGCTTCAAATATTTTTTGAGAGTGTTTCTTACACAATTTTCCAGAAAAAAAAGAGCAATCAAATTAATTTGATTGCTCTTTTAATATCCATCATATAGTAAGTTTTAATCATTTAAATAAAATTCAATGGGGAATTGATATTTTGTATTTACTCTTTTATTGTCTTTATATCCAGCCTTTAGTTTTGGAAGTTTTTCAACTAACCTTTTAGCAGCGGTTTCTAGAACTTTACCATCATTCGGACCTTTTGCTTTTATGTTTACTACATCTCCTTCTGAATTAATTATAAAAGAAACATAAACTACTCCTTCTATATTATTATCAAGTGCTTCTACAGGATAAGCAAAATTTTTAATCACATGTTTTTTTAATTCATTAGCAAAGCAATCAAAAGAATCATCGAAACTAGAGAAACATTCTTTAAATGTAGGAGTTCTTTGAAGTTCATCAAAAGTGTAAACTTCGTCAAGATTTATAGTTTTAGTTTTATTTCTAATATTTGTTTTTTTAACTCCAGGAATATCAAACATTATTTTTAAAGTGTATTGAACATTAACTTTAACTCCACTTTGCTTTCCTGGAATAAACGTTGGTAATTTATTTACAATTCTGTTTGCTTCGTCTCTTAGTTCTTCTCCTTTGTATGGGAAAAGTGTATTTGAAATTTCAATATTTCCTTCTTTATTGATAATGAAATTAACTAAAACTCTACCCTGAATTCCTTTGTTGTACGATCGGTTAGGGTATTGAAAATTGTTTTTGATATGTTCTGTAATTTCACTTTTGAAACACTTGTTTTGTTTCATTATAGCAATATCTTCACAAGATTTAAATAAAGGAATTTCATCTACATTAAAGAAAGAGATTGCAGTACCATTATCTACTTTTTTTATAGTTAGACTGTTTACAATTTGCGTGTTTTTTTTAACTTCTGAAATCTTCTTTGAAAAGTTGTTGTTTACACCTTTAACTAAATCTTTTTTTCTTTTGATCCTGCGTCTTGAAGTAACTTGGAATGATACTTTTTTGTTTTTTTTCTTATCATCACTTTTCTCAATAGTACATTTAGTAATACTATTTAAATCTAAAAGCGGATCATCTTCTGGCGTATCACAGGTTTCAGTTTTTTGAGCATATATTAACACAGAAAATAACAATAGAAGAATAGAGAATTTTGTTTTCAAAATAGACTAATTTGGGGATTGGGTCGGCAAATATATTAGTTTTTTTGAGCGAAATTTTAAGTTTAAACTTCTTAATGTTTTTTTAAAATAGTTTACATTTTGATTACGTAAATTTAATATGTACTGGTAAATAAAAAACAGTTCTGACAAGAACTGTTTTAATAAAATTATGTATGTTAAAGTGGGTTTAAACTAAGTTTACAAATAAACCTTCTTCAGTTTTTTCAACTTTTGCTAGATTATTTTTTGTTAAACTTTTAATAGTTTTATCCCATTTTTTATTGCTTAATCCAGATTGAGCTTTTAAATCATTTAACGCTATTTTATCCGCTTTTTCTAATAACGCTAATACTGCTTTTTCATCATCATTTAAAGCTACTGTTGGAGCTTTCTTCTCAGGTTTCATTTGTGGGAAGAATAAAACTTCTTGAATAGATGGATTGTTAGTTAAATACATAATTAAACGATCCATTCCAATTCCAAGTCCTGAAGTAGGAGGCATACCATATTCTAAAGCACGAATAAAATCTTGATCAATAAACATAGCTTCGTCATCACCTTTTTCAGAAAGCTTTAATTGCTCTTCAAAACGTTCACGTTGATCGATAGGGTCATTTAACTCAGAATATGCATTTGCGATTTCTTTACCACAAACCATTAATTCGAAACGCTCAGTTAATTCAGGGTTATCTCTATGCTCTTTACATAAAGGAGACATTTCTTTAGGATAATCTGTAATGAAAGTAGGTTGAATGTAATTTCCTTCACATTTTTCACCAAAAATTTCATCAATTAATTTTCCTTTACCCATGGTTTTATCAACCTCAATTCCCATTCCTTTAGCAGCTTCAAATAATTCTTCTTCAGACTTACCATTAATATCGAAACCAGTAAAATGTTTGATAGAATCTGCCATAGTAACACGTGCATAAGGAGCTTTAAAATCTACATCATGTTCTCCAAAAGTAGCTTTCGTAGTTCCGTTTACTGCAATAGCACAATGCTCTAATAATTTTTCAGTAAACTCCATCATCCAGTTGTAGTCTTTGTAGGCTACATAAATTTCCATTGCTGTAAATTCAGGATTGTGAGTTCTATCCATTCCTTCGTTACGGAAGTTTTTAGAGAATTCATAAACACCGTCGAAACCACCAACAATCAATCGTTTCAAATATAACTCGTTAGCAATTCTCATGTATAATGGAATGTCTAAAGAGTTATGATGTGTAATAAATGGTCTTGCAGCTGCACCACCAGGAATTGGTTGTAAAATTGGAGTTTCTACTTCAAAATAACCAGCATCGTTAAAAAACTGACGCATAGCATTAAAAAGTTTAGTTCTCTTTACAAATACTTCTTTTACATGTGGATTAACAGCTAAATCTGCATAACGTTGACGATAACGCATTTCTGGATCTGTAAATCCGTCGTAAGTATTTCCTTCTGCATCAACTTTAGGTAATGGTAAAGGTTTTAAAGCTTTACTTAATAATTTAAAATCTTTAACCATTACAGTAGTTTCACCTACTTGAGTTTTAAATAACTCTCCTTCAATTCCTACAAAGTCACCAATATCTAGTAACTTTTTATAAACTTCATTATATAAAGTTTTGTCTTCTCCAGTACAAATTTCGTCACGGTTAAAATATACTTGAATTCTTCCGTTACTATCTTGCAATTCAGCAAAAGAAGCCTTTCCTTGAATACGACGAGACATTAAACGTCCAGCGATAACCACCTTTTTACCTTCTTCAAATTTCTCTTTAATTTCCTTAGAATTAGAATCTAATGGGAATAAATCGGCTGGATATGGATTAATACCTAGCTCTCGTAATTTAGCTAGCTTCTCTCTACGTACAATTTCTTGTTCTGATAATTGCATTGATATTCGTTTTATGTAATTGAAATTAAAGGCGCAAAGATACAATCAATTGTAGTATTAAACAATTTCCTTTTTTAGATAAAAAAAGTTTTTTTAAAATATTTTTTGGTGGGTAATTTAAAAGTATATATATTTGCAGGCTGTTTTGTTTTAAAAGCAGCGTTTAGTTGTGTTGTTCGGCAAGAAATTGCCAAGGTTTTGTTAACCAATGGAAAGCTTCCCTGAAACGGGTTGCTTTTTTTATTTGTACTAAAATGTAAAAATTGCAGCTCTATATTCCCATAATTTCACAAAAAACAAGACAAAGAAAATTGATGCAGCTATAAATTTAATTCCTGTTGAAGCTAAGAAGCCTAAAAATGCACCGAATGATGCTTTTAAAGCTTTATTAGTATCTTTTCCATCAAAAACTACTTCGCCTAAAAACGCACCACTAAAAGCTCCGATTAAAATTCCAAATGGAATAGGAGATAGTAAACCTACAATTAATCCTATAGTTGTTCCATAAGCCCCATATTTAGACCCACCAAATTTTTTGGTGCCTAATGCAGGTATAAAATAATCTAAAATAAAGATAGCTAATGCCACAAATAATGTGATACCAAGGAATGTCCAATTCTGAGGAATCGCTCTAGTTAAATGTAAAAGTAATAATCCGACCCAACCAGTTACAGGACCAGGTAGTACGGGTAAAAAGGAACCAATTATTCCTAAACAAATAAAAATCAATCCTAAAAGAGTTAATAAAATATCCATCAATACATATGACGATAGTATCGATGAAATGTTACTTTATAACTAAAAAATTAGTTTAAACTAATTTTTTAGTTATATTTGTAGAGGTTAAATAAAAAGTTGATATGAAGTGAATTGTGTTTTTATTGAGTGTAATAGCTCTTTTTATTGCTTGTGAAAACAGTTTAAATAGAGTAGTAGGAGTACATGATAAAATAAATTTTGAAAAATTTAAAAATCAAGAATTAGATAAATCCTATAAAAATTTATTGAATCCTAATAATACAACTGAAGAAGAATATAAAGCTATAATAAATTCATGGAAAGAGTATCACACAAAAGTGAGTTCAATTTTACAAGAGAATAATTTTTCGTGGGGAGTAAAAGATCCATCGGTTACTATATTCAATAAAATTTATTTTAATAAAGAAGGTAAAGTAAATCATATTTTAGTTAACGTAAAGAATGAAAAAGTAAGTAATGAAGTAAAATCGGCTTATGTTACATTACTGAAAAATCACATTAATGAGTTATCAATTAACTTAAAAAGAGGAAATCAATTTGCACAGTGTGGCAAAATAAAATATAAGAATTATGAGTAAACAATTAACAAAAGCAGAAGAACAAATAATGCAAGTTTTGTGGGAGTTAGAAGTTGCTTCTGTTAAAGAAGTTATAGAACAGTTACCAGAGCCAAAACCAGCTTATAATACTGTTTCTACAATTATAAGAATTTTAGAGACAAAAGAATTTGTAGATCATAAAGCTAAAGGAAGAGGTTACGTTTATTATCCGCTTGTAAAAAAAGAAGACTACAGTAACCAGAGTATACACAAGTTAATGAATGGATATTTTGGAGGGTCATTTAAGAGTCTAGTTTCATTTTTTATGAAAGAAAATAAAATGGATCTTAAAGAATTAGAGAGTATTTTAAAAGAGGTAGATAAGAATAAAAAGGAATAACGATGAGTACTTACATTTTACAAGTTATAATGTTTCAAACATTGTTCTTAATTGTTTACGATTTCGTACTAAGTAAAGAAACTTTCTTTTCTAAAAATAGATGGTATTTAATAGGTTCTGCACTATTATCTTTTGTATTACCAATAATTAAGATACCGACTTTTCAACAAACTGTAGAAAAGGAGTATTCAGATTTCTTACCAGAGCTCACATTATCACCAGAGATAATTATTGAACAACAAGAAACTTCAATTATTACAGAATCTTTAAATTATACAAGTATTATTTTCTATTCAGGAATTTTTGTGTTTACTCTTCTTTTTCTATTAAAGTTAAGTAAAATTGCAAGCTTACTAATTCGAAATTCTAAACATAAAAAAAAGCAATTTACACTTGTGTTATTACCAAGTTCTACAAAAGCTTTTTCTTTTTTCAATTTTATTTTTTTAGGAGATCAAATTACTACAGAAAACAAAGAGAATATCATAGCTCATGAGTTGGTACATATTAAGCAAAAACATTCTATAGACTTGTTGTTTTTTGAACTGTTAAAGATAGTCATGTGGTTTAATCCTTTGGTTTGGTTATATCAAAAAAGAATAACATTAGTTCATGAGTTTATATCCGATGATATTGTAAGTAAAACAAAAGAGAGATCAAGTTATATCAATAGTTTACTGTCAGATGTTTTTCAGGTAGAAAACATTGTGTTTGTAAATCAGTTTGCGAAACATTCATTAATAAAAAAGAGAATCCATATGATCACAAAGAAAGAGTCAAGAAAAATAAAACAACTTAAATATTTACTAATAATACCTACATTATTTAGTATGCTATTTTACACCGTATGTGTAAGAGCTCAAGAGAATTTATCTGTTTTAGAAGATTTATTGAAAGAAGAATTACTCCTGAATAATGAAATAACAGGAAAAGAAGATGAGAGATTAGTAGAAAAGGAGAAATTTGAGGAAAGAAATAAAACCAAAGATCAAACCTCACCTCAAAAGCAGAATACTCCTAAATTAATTTCTAAGAAAAAAAATAATAAGCGTAGCAATATTAAAAAGGAAACTAAAGAAATTAAAGAGAATATTATAAAAAAAGATACCCTAGTTATTGAAGAAAAACCCGTAGTTGAAGTTGTAGCAACGCAAAAACAAGAAGTTACAACTGAAGAATTATTAGCAGAAAATAAAACACAAATAACTGCAGATAGATCAGAAAAAACTGAGGTAGTTACGAATGCAGCAAAAGAAGAAGTAATTCAAGAGGATGTTAAAGAACTATTCCCGTTGTCTCAAGTAGATAAATTTCCTTCATTCATAGGTAAAGGATTTGGCAAAGAAGCTTTTGATAATCACATCACATACCTTATGAGGTATAAAATGGATTGGAGTCCTTTTGGAAATATGTATAAAAAAGAAGATGAACAAACCTATGCATATTTTCATATTAATAAAGAAGGGAAAATAGAAAATATTAGAATAAGAACTAAAGATCCAAGAATAAGAAAAGGACTGATAAAATTTATAAAAAGCTGGCCTCCAATAAATCCGGCAGAATATAGAGGGAAACCAGTAAAAGTATCTTATGTTTTACCGGTAAAGTTTAAAAAAAATCAAAGAGATTAATTTATTTCTAAAAGACCAATAATCATGCTTACATACATCATTCAAGTAATTTTATTCCAAGTTTTATTTTTGGTTATTTACGATTTCGCTCTTAGTAAAGAAACTTTTTTTTCTAAAAATAGATGGTATTTAATAGGCACGATACTCTTATCTTTTTTATTACCGTTAATTAAAATTACAACTGTAAAAGAAACGATAACAGAAGAGTATTTAGTTTTATTACCAGAAATAATTTTATCACCAGAGAAGGTAATAGAGAAGCAGCAATGGTACCAGTCAATCAATTATTTAGATTTTATTTTTTTGGGAGGGTTACTGGTGTTCTTAATTGTTTTTTTAATCAAAATAACGCAACTTTTCAACTTAGTTTATAAGAATAATGTAGTTAAAAAAGAAGGTTACAGTTTGGTTTTGATACCAAATACCACAAAAGCTTTTTCATTTTTCAATTTTATATTCTTAGGAGAAAAAATTTCTGATGAAAAAACAGAAAAAATAATAGCACATGAGTTGGTGCATATCAATCAAAAGCACTCTTTAGATTTACTCTTTTTCGAAATTTTAAAAATCGTAATGTGGTTTAATCCTATGGTAAGAATCTATCAAAAAAGAATCACATTAGTTCATGAGTTTCTGTCAGATGAAATTGTAAGTAAAACTGCAAATCAAGGCAACTATATCAATAATCTATTATCTGAAGTTTTTCAGGTACAAGAGATGTCGTTTGTCAATCAATTTTATAAAAATTCATTAATAAAAAAGAGAATAGCTATGATGACGAAAAGTAGATCAAAACAAAGTAAGCAATTAAAGTATTTAGTTTTAATACCTGTTTTAATAAGTATGTTGTTTTATACTGCTTGTTCAGAAAAAGAAAGTATATCTATTTCACCAGTTTTAGAAACTCAGAAAATATTCACAAGCTTAGATAAAAAACCTGTAGAAACAGATCGACAAAGTTATATGGATTTTTACATGGGCGACAAATTACCTAACACGAAAGAATATTCATTAGAAGAATTGACTGAGGAAGAAAAAGAAGAGTTTTTAGCAATGACAGAAAAGTTTAAAGATAATAGCACTGTACAACTAAAAATTTTTGAAGGATTGAATAATAGAAAAGTAGTCGCATTCTCACTTTTTATAAATAAATCTGAATTAGGAAAATATGAAAGAAAACAAGGAGATATGGTTCCAATGATTGAATTAGATGTTTTTCCAACTTTTCCAGGTTGTTCAGATGGAGATAAAGATTGTTTTTCCAAAAGTATGACTGATTATGTAAAAGAAAATTTTGATGTTTCGCTAGCAGATAATTTGAATTTAAGAAAAGGAAAACAAAGAATTTTTGTAAAATTTAAAATTACTAAGACAGGAAATATTGAAGATATTGAAGTAAGGGCACCACATCCAGATTTAAAATCACATGCAGAGCAATTAGCAAAAAATCTTCCACAAATGAAACCTGGAGAAAAAGATAATAAAGTTGTAAATGTAGGTTACGTTTTACCAATTACATTCAATGTACAATAAAATGAAGTTGTTTAAAACGTTACTGTTTTGTTTTTATAGTTGTTATCTGTTTTCTCAACAAGTTCCCGATAGTTTGTATGTACCAAATATTGTTAAAGAAAAGAGAAATGTTATTATATATGTAGATGAAGCACATAATAATTTTCATACAATAAATAATCGTTTTTATCCTTTTGCTAATGTTTTAAGAAAATCAGGATATAAAGTAGAATCCTTTACAGAGAAGTTTTCTAAAAAGTCATTAGCAAATATTAAATTGTTAGTTATTTCAAATGCATTGCATGAAAACGCTAGAGGACCGTTTGTAATTCCAACACCTAGTGCTTTTAGCAAAGAAGAAATAAATACAATTAAAGATTGGGTTAAAAAAGGAGGAGCTTTGTTTCTAATTGCAGATCATATGCCTTTTGCTGGGGCAAGTGAAGAATTAGGTAAAACATTCGGATTTCATTTTTATGACAGTTTCTTATTGGATGAAGATATGAGAGGTATTTTCGATTTTAATAAAGAAAATAAGATGTTAGCAAATCACGATTTAACTAAAGGAACAGTAAGATTTAAAAAAGTAAATTCCATAAGAACTTTTACCGGTCAAGCATTTCAAATTCCAAACAAAGCAATTTCAATTTTAAAAACTACCGAAAAACAAACTGTTTTTTTACCAGATACCATGTGGCGATTCAATAAAAATACCAAACGTTTTCCGGCAAAAGAATTATCACAAGGGGCTATTATGAATGTAGGAAGAGGTAGAATTGCTGTTTTTGGAGAAGCAGCGATGTTTACAGCTCAGCTCGCTGGAAGAAATCGTTTTAAAGTAGGAATGAATGCATCAGAAGCTTCAGAAAATCATAAATTACTACTGAATTTAATTAGTTGGTTAGGAAACGAATAAAGTACTTTACATTTAGAAAAATATTAATAATACATGGGAAAGAGAGTTTTAATTGTTTTAATTGTTATGCTATTTACAAAAGCTGAAGCACAGACTTCAGCTTTTGAAACAATAGATAATTTAATAGAATTAGGTAGATATAAAATTGCATTACAAAAACTAAAAAGTTTACCATCATCATTCGAGAAAGAAACTAGAATGGCAAAACTATTCGATGTTTTAGATGATCACAATAAAGCAATATTACATTACAAAAAAGCTTTAACGATAAAAGAAGATTATAAGACTAAAATTAAGTTAGGAAAATCGCTTTTAAAAGAAAAAAGAATAAAAGAAGTCGTAACTCTTTACGAGGAAATCTGTGAAAAAGATCCAGATAATTTAATAGCAAAATATACTTTAGGAAAAAGATACTTACAATTAAGAAAGTATGAAAAAGCCAAAACTATTTTCAAAGATTTAATCAAAAAAGATGGTGAAAATCCTAATTATTATTACCAATTGGCATTAACTATGCCTCAGTATAAGAAAATTTTTAAGCGAATAGATAATTATTTAATAGCATATAAATTAGATAATTCGCATTTTAAATCAATTGAAAAATTAGCCAAAGGTTTTACAACAATTAAAGATAGAGATTCTGCAATGCTTTTTGTAAATAAAGGATTGAAATTACGTCCAGATCATATTGATTTAAATCGACTTAAAATTAATCGATTCTTTGCTAAGAAAAAGTATGATAAAAGTATAGCTTTATTAAATCATATCGATAGTGTTCAACCAAACGAACGTTATACTCATATTATGTTAGGTAGATGTTATTTTAATCTTGAAAACTACGATGAAGCTGAAAAACATTTCAAATTAGCAAGTCATTTAGATGATGAAGATTTTAAAAGTTCAATTTATCTTGGGGATATTGCTATGATTAGAAAAGAAACAAGAAAAGCTATGTTTCATTATTTAAGCGGTACTAGTAGAGGAAAAAGAAAGAGAGACCGAGCTTACATGGGATTAGCTAATGTTTTTACAGAAATGAAAAAGCCCCAAAAAGTATTAGAAGCTTATAAAGATGCTGTAGATGAAAACTATAAAAACTATAAAGCTCTCTTTGGCTTAGCAAAACAATCAGATTTGTATTATAAAGACAAAAAGATAGGTTATAAACTCTATAAAAGATACCAAGAAAGATTTACAGGAAAAGATACGATTGCAGATAATTATATCAAAAGTAGATTAAAAGAGATAAAAAAAGAGTATTTCTTAAAAGGAGAAGAAATAGAATAGCTATTTTTTCCTATTTTCACTCTAAAATTCTTAACGAGTGATTTTTAGAACCATTATTTTTTTTGCGATCATGTTGTGTTGTATTTCTTGTGAATACATATCTGGTGGTAAAAAAAATAATGGTGTTTTAAACGATACTATTGTCGATTTTTCTACCGTTGATGTTTCTCCGGCTTTCAAAGAATGCGAAACACTTTTAGATAACGATAAAACAAATTGTTTTCGAGCTAATATCAGACAAAAGTTTACTAAAGCATTACAATCATTTAATATATCTACTCACGATGAAATAAATGAAACGGTTACTGTTGTTTTGGTGATTGGAAATACAGGTAAGATGGAAATCAGCGATATTCATACTTCAGAAGTTATAGAAGAAAAATTACCTGAATTACCTCAAATATTAGATTCTATAATAACTCAAATGCCAAATTTACTCCCGGCAACAAAACGAGGGATTCCTGTTACTACTCAGTACGAATTACCTATAGAAATTAAAACAAAAGAATAAAATGCTTTTTTTTGAGTTATAACTACAAAAATTGATGTAAAGAAAGCAGATATACATTTTTTAAAAGAATTTGTAGTCAGTTCAATTACATTTGAATTAAAATTATACTGATGAAATTATTTTGGAAAACTACATTAGTGATCATTTTCATGATTTTAGCTGTAAACTGTAAAACGAAAGAAGCTAATACTAATGTGAATTTAAGTTTAAATACAGATGTTACAACTAAACTTAAAACACAAATAAATAAAGAAATAGAAAAAGAATTCGATTCAAAGTTTTTGTCTAGAGGTGAATTAGTCATTAAAAAAAAGGAAGTATTAATTTTCGATTTCAATGAAGATGATCTATTAGATGGTGTTGCATTTTTAAGTTTTTTTAGTGCAACAGATAAATCCTTTAAGAGATCGATTATCATGTACTACAAAAATGATGGTAAGCAACTTATTTTAAAAGATAAAATAAAGAAAGACTACTGTGTGTTTCCAGAAAAAGATGCAATAAAAAATATCCAATTCGAAGCAGCTCCAAAAATATATACAAGTCAAGTTAAACCTAATGAATTAGGTCTAATTGATGAATCTTTAAAACAAGAAAGTATTATTTCCTTAGCCGATGATAAATTAATTTATGGCGAAGTTATAAGTTCAGATCATTATGATGTTAATAGTTCTCATAAAGTAGAGCAAGAAAATTATTATAAATATACTTCAGCAGCAAACGGACTTATATATAGAGATAAACCAGATGGAAAAGTATTAGGAAAGTTTCCCTACGGAAAAGAAGTTCATGTGGTTGGAAAAACTGGGTTAAAAAAGACAATTTACGATCAAGGAAAAGAAGTAGAAGGCGAATGGGTTGAAGTTGCATTAGATGAATATTCTGAAAAGAAAGCTTTTATATTTGATGGTTATTTAAAAGAAATACACGAATTAGATCGACAAAGATTGATAAAGGTAGCACCAGTTGTGTTTGAGAAGAATCGAAAAAAAGGATTAATCTTACCTGGAACATATAAGGTTTTTAATCAAAAGTTAAAACACACAAGTGATATTACTGTAGATGGTATCAGTGAAGTTTATGTAGTTAAAAAAACAAAATATAAACGTCCTTTACTGTCGAATCAAAAGTATTGTGAATGGGCAAATTATGTAGAGGTCATTTTAGCTAGAGAACATTTTATCTTATTTGGAAAAAATATCATCTCAATATCTTCAACAGAAGAAGTTAAACTGTCCGAGACTAAAAAAGTAGCTTTAGTATTAGGTGAAAATTACACAATGGAAGCTTCAGACGAAGATGGACTTACAGGTTGTGATGATTATAGTGATATCTTTTTAAAAACAGGGAATAGATACGAAGTATTGTATCATAAGCCTGAAAAAGTAGGGGATAAGTTGGTTGCAAAAGTATTTGTTCATGATGAAGGTATGAGTGAACGAATATCAGAAATCAAAGTAGAAGACAATACTATTCTTTTACGTATAGCGCAAGGTTTCCAAGAAGGAACAGGTTCTTATAAAATGAAAATTTTCAAACAAGATAAATGGTACTGTACAGAAACCGATCATAAAAGAGAATATTAAAAAATCTATTGTGTATTTGGAGTAAAATTCTGTCAATTCGGATGATTTATTGAAATGAAGAAAAACTATATCGAGAAAAGATTTTTAACTTAAAGATAGTTCTCGATATACTTTTTCGTACCTCAAAAGCACTCGAACTGACAATTTAGAATTGTTTAAGTTTTTAAATGCACAATAGATTAATAAACTAAAAAGATTGTACTTAAAGCAATAAGTAATATAAAAGGTCCAAAAAAGAAAAATAAAGCAATAGTTAACCAAATTATTAGCTTTGTTTTGCTGAAATCAGAAGGTTTGTCTTTCAAGAGTAATTTATTTACATGGTCAAGAGATAGATTCATGATACTTTCTTTAGAGACATTTTGATCAATTAAGCCATAGTATTTTAATCCTTTTTTATAACCATTAATAACTTCTTTAGGATGAATTAAAAAACTAAATCCCATTGCCCAAATACTCATAATTCCAATAGAAAAGTGTTTCCACATTCCAGTAGCAATTTCCCAACCAGCGATATAAGCTTCACCTTTCCAAGTTGTATCACAATCAAATAAAATATGCTGAATATCGTGTATATAAACAATCTTTTTTCTGAAGTCAGAATTAGGTAGCTTTAGAGAAAAATATTTAAAATGAAGTGAGAAAAAATCTTCATTTTCACCACCGTTTTCTGCTAAATTATTTTCAGTATAAAATTGATCTAATTTTTGAGCAATTGTCATAGTTACGGTACTTTAAGTGTAATTATATAAGCTACAGTAAAATTATAGTTCGTAATTGAAGAATATCTTGACAATTATCAAGAAATTTAAATTCTTTCGTGTTAAAAGAATTTAATATGTTAGTTTTGAGACTAATTAACTCAAACTTAAATTATGAAAAGAATTGCTTATTCATTAGTAATTGCCTTAACTCTAGCATTTTTAACGAGTTGTGAAGTTGAATGGGAAACAAAATTCAATAAAGATGGAGGCGGAAAATACAGTATGATTATGGATATGTCTGCCATGTTAGAAATGACAGCAGGAATGCCGAGTAACAAAAAAAAGAAAGAGAATGAACTAAAAGATACGGTTATCGATTTTTCTAAAATTTTAGAAGAGAAGAAAGATAGTATAGCTAAACTTCCAGCAGAAGAGCAAAAGAAATTAAAAGAGTTAGAAGATTTAAAAGTCACTATTGAGGCAGATACAGCTATTAATAAAGCAATAGTTAGAATTGATTATGATTTTGATGATTTAGAAGATTTAAAGTCTGTTGGAAAAAAAATGAGGCTAGCCGACCTTGATAAGTTTGTCAAAATGGGGAGCAAAGGAAAAATGAAGAAAGAAAAAGAAGATGAGGCAGAAGAAAAGGAAGATGATAAATTCCCAGCGATTACTGATATGTTAAATATTGAGTATTCAGGTAAAAAATTCGTTTCTAAATTATCTGAGGAGGCAACAAAAGAGATCAAGAAAAATTCTGGTGATAATAATCCTTTCGCAAGTTTAATTAAGTTTAAAGTAAGGTATATTTTTCCTCACAAAATAAAGAATGTAAGTAACGAAGATGTTCGAATTTTATCTAGTTTTAAAGGAATAGAATTTAATGTAAGTGTTGCTGATTTAAGTAAAAATCCAGATTACTTAAATGTCGAGGTAGAGTTCGAAAAGTAATACAACTGTAAAACTAAAATACTGAAAGACCTGTGAAGTTTTTATAATATCACAGGTCTTTTTGTATTCCAATAAATATTGTTCAAGTTATTTTAGCGATTCTTATTTAGCTGATCTCTTTGCGATTTACATTCCATGATTTTTTTAATCGCATTATCATTATTCGGATTTAAGCTTAACGATTTCGCGTAATTTTTTATGGATGTATTCCAATCTTTTTTATCAAAATAAGCCTCGCCTAAACTATCATAAAGATCAAAGTCATTAGGCATTAATGAAATTCCGTAGTTAAAAATTTTAATAGCTGTTTCAGGATCTTTTTTGTCTTTTAACCATTCATATCCTATAACATTTATTCCCCAATTTAATCCCTTGTTTTTTAATTCTTCTTCAGAATATTGTTCAGGATTCATTTTTTCTTGAAGGAATAAAACAGGATTTTTAGTGTCATTATATTGGGTATAATGTTTATAAGCTATCGATTCTTTATTCTTCTTAAATAAGTCAATCATCATTGTTTTATGATGTCCTTTTTTTAATTCCTTTTTCAAATCTATTTCTACATATTCACTAAAATCTGTGTATAAATAAACTCTAATTTTAAGTGAAGTTAAATCATAAATTGTCGAAAACTGTGTGGCAGTAACTTCTGAACTTTCAGTTTTCATATGATTCATAACTCGACTACAATAATCTAAACTAGCTTTACCTTCTGTTGTTTTTAAAAATTGTAAACCTTTCTGAAACCTAGGAATATCAACTTCTTCAACAGACTTTATTTGAGAATAGTAAAAGTTTGAAAATGATTTTTCTTCATCATCTCCTATAATTAATAATTCGCCTTCAACTATTAAATATGTTCCAGATTGATCTACAAAAACTAACATACTGCTAGAAAGAAAGCTTAAATCGATAGTTTCTAAGTATTCTTTAACTTCTTCAACATTGGCCATAGTTTGCATGATATTTCTAATGGCTTTAACAATTGATACTTTAGTTTTTCCTTCGGTATTTGTAATAGGTAATTCTGAATTTGCAAAGCCATCAAATACTAAACCTGCTTCATTTATAGCACCTTGAGCAAAATTATTAATTCTACCCATGTACATGACGCCAAACTTTTTATCTCCAGCGTTCTCAAACCAAAATTGATTATTCGGACTTAGAAAATCTTCGTTATTACCAACAAATGTCTTTCCGTTTTTAGTTATTTTATACATACTACATGTATGCCCAATACTGGGATATAATAAAACACTAATTAGTAGAGTAAGGATGAATTTATTTTTCATTTGGTAATCTTTGATATAAAGACTACGCTTTTTTTTAGTTGTTACTCTTTTTCAAATACTGAGATTAAATTTTTATAAAAAAGTACGGGCGATCCACACCAAAAGTGTGGGTAACCCGAACTATATTTTAAGCTGATAATCATATTTTTATTTCAAAAGTGTCTATGATGAAGAAAGCTATTTTATTATTTATTTTTTTAAAATCGATAATGATGTTTTCGCAAGAGAAAAAAGAGATTGTTTTTCTTTTTTTTGATAAAAATGATTAAAAAAAGTGTACAATAGAAGGTGAATCCACCTATAAAAATTCCAAAGGAAAATATTTAGTAAACAGATTTGAAAAGGAGAAAGAAAAAAAGAGAATACTTTTTAATATCTGTGATGAGAGATTCTCTTTTAATAGAAACTCAAAAATAGACACATTTGATATCAAAAACTTGAGTGAACTAAATATTAAAAGTTTAGAATACATAAAAAACAAGTATAACAAAGCAAGAGAATTTAAGCATCATGTATTTAAAAAGATAAATATTGTAGAGAAAATTTCTGATACAAAAATAGTCAATTATTACGATGTTTATTGGATTGGAGCTTGGGTAGAAGATTAGCAAATTTTAAGTTAACTAGAGGTATTATTTAGGATGATATGATTAAAGTATGAAACAGATTTTTTTATTTTTTGTATTAATAGTTAATATAAGTTTTGCACAAACTAAGCATATCTTATTTGAAGGTAATTCCAAAGAGTATTTTGTAAAAGAATTAGGTAATGGAAAAACAGCAAGTGAACTAAAATTCAGAAAAGAAGTAAAAAGTAAAAATGAGATACATTTTTATATTGAGGGGCAACTTTTTATTTTTAAAGGAGAAGACAAAGGTTTAAGTATATTAAATAAAGAGGATTTTAGTAAAATTAAATTTGATAATCTTCAAGAGCTTAAAGAAAATGTTGATTCTAATAATGCATTATATCCATGTAAAGTATTTCCTGATATTGAACTTGTAGAGAATGAAAACTCTTTGATAAAAAAATACAAAGTGAAATGGAAGTATTATATAGAATAACAAATAATATTTTTACTAAAAAATGTAATTAAATGGGTAAAAATATTTTCATAATACTGGTTTGTATTTTATTAAGTTGCTGTAAATCCTCTTTCGATTACAAAGAGGCAGATAAAAATACATTATTTGTACTTTTTGAAGAATCTGTGGAAACAACTAAATCATATTCGTTGCTAAAAAATGAAAAGAAAGAAGTGTTTAAAAATCCTTTGTTTAATTATTCATTTAGAAATACTAAAATAAAAGACTTTACTTTAAACTGTCCTGCGTTTTTTTCATTTGATGATATGTTTAACAATACCAATAAAAGTAAAGTGTTTACAATACATAAAAGTTTTTTAAGAAATAATTTTATTGTAGACAGAGACTACATTAATACTTTTGGTTTAGACAAGGTGTTTGAGATATTAGCAAAAAGTAGCACAATTTTTGTAATAGATAAATCAGAAATTAAAGACAACAAAATAACATTAAGAGAAGCTAAATTAATTTATCCTGTCGAAGAATAATTACGTTTAGTACTAAAAGTTATTTTTAAAATATTTAAAAGAGTTTTATTACGTTTTAAAGTTCATATTTAAAGCAGAATAAAACTCTTTTTTATTTGCATTATCTGGTAAACCTGCTACTTGCGCGTCGCCCAATTCCATGATAATCCATTCACCAGTTTTCTTTTGTGCTATGTCCATAGTAAAAAAACTACTTTTAATCTTTAGAGCTAATGCTTTGAATTCATTAAAATCAATTTCTGAAGTTCCATAATCGCCTTCATCCCAATAATTAAAAACTTGAATTATCTTTTTATTCCCGAAGAAAATTCGAAACTCTTTTGTTAAAGGCATTCCACTTTTAGAATGTTCAGTTAAAAACTCTAATTCTTCAAAAGCTCTAAATACGATGCCTTCATTTAGAGTATTCCCTCGCAGTTTTATAAAATTATGTACAATAGTTTTAACGTTGTTTGAATCGGAAGCATTAGGAATAAAACAAGCATCTTCCCAATGATGTTTTTCAGATTTTACATAGTCTTTTACAATAATTGGTGATTTGCCAAAATCTTGTGCTAGTTTTAAAATAGATACATCAGTGAGATCCGTCGTCCAATTAGATTTTGGAGTTTTCGTTTTTATAATGTCATATGAATTCGGAAGGTAATGACAATGTTTATAAGATTCTGGATCATTAATAAGTTTTATATTTTTCTTTAAAAGTCCTTCATACAGATTTTCATATTGCTGTGGAGTTATCATCCAACCTCTGTAGAAAGCTGTTTCTATTTTGTCTTGATTTGGAACGAATTTTAACGCTGTATTTAATTCATTTTCTACTAAAGCCTCATAGCTAATTAAAGAAAAATTAAAGCCTAAGTCTACAGCTATATTTTTTTCTTCTTCATAATCTGGTTCTATAGTTTTAGAATCGAATACAGCATCACAAAATATAATTCTCATAGCTTTAAATTCAATTTATAGTTCTGCTTGTAGATTTTTTAATCTTGATAAATCATCAAAACTTGCAATAATTTTTTTTCCATTTCTAGAAGCTATAATTGTATTGTTTTCTGCTGAAATATCTAACTTTCTACTTTCCATATAGCTAATGAAACTAGCTTTATGATCTAATTCTATAGCTCCAATAAGTTGAGGAAAAGTAGTTGGTATTTTTTCTAATCGATCAAATTCAATTTTAGGTATTGTTTCAGAGTTTATGGCAATAACCATTGTTCCTTGTCCGTAATTCGCACAGAAATACGCATCAGCATTTAAAAGACCGACAGCAATCATTCCCATTTTGTGTTCAAAACCTTCTTCAACATAAAAATGACCATCGATAAATTCTTCTATTTGATGCTTTTCTCCGAAGCTTTTTAATTCATTTGCTTTTACTAATAAATTTTCTGGAATTCCACTTTTAGCATTAGCCCAGCCCCACATCCAAGAATAATCATTAAAAGAAAGTGAACCAATTACTTGAATAGGAAAGCTCAGTTCTCCAAAATATAACTTACCTTCATTTAAGTTGATGTTCCAAGAAGAATCCCCAGTAATTTCATTAAAAATAATTTGCTTTTCGAAAGACAAACCAGCATTTTCATAAAGTAAATCAGTAAAACCTATTCCAGTTTTCTCATCTATATTTTCAGTTTCTAGTTTAGGTGTTTCAATTACTTCTTTTTTACCGAATAATTTTTTAAATAATCCCATGATGTTATAAATTTGGAAAGGTTAGTATAGTTTCATTATCTAGATTTTTAGTCCATTTTAAAATGATATAAGAAACTAGTTGATCTTTTTTATACTTCAATTTAGCGTCAGGTTTGGTAAATGATACTTTTTTTAAAAGTTCAAAACGAATTCCACTATTAAAATTCTGCTGAGCAATTTTATTTTCAGGAATAATATTACTTATAGAAGCATCAGAATTTAAAGTGACTTTATAAATTAAAGGTTCTTTCGTTTTAGAGAAAAGAGTTTGGTTAATATTACCTTTTAATCTCTGTACGAATTGATAAGCTATTGGTTTGTTTTTATGTTTTTTAGAAATATTCCTTAATATATCTTTATGATTAATTGAAGAACTTAAGAGAGCAGTGCAAAATGAAACTTCGATTAAATTTTGTTCGTTTTTAAAACCCAAAATAAAAAATGACACACCATTTGAAGGAATAAAATGGCAAGAGCTTCCTTTTTGACTATTAATGAAAATCGCATCATTTGAATTTCCTTTAAATAATTCTTCTATTTTGATCTTAGATGAATAAAAACCAGGATTTTTATTAAGTTCTTTTATAGATTCAAATTGAACAACACCTATAAAATCAGCATAAGAAAATGCATTCATTAGTTTTATAGGAGAGCAGCTACAAGCAAAAGATTGATAACTAGAAATTAATAAAAGAAACAATAAAAAGTATTTAAGTTTCATAATTATTTCCCTCTAATTCTACTAAAAGTTTCTGGCGTCATACCTAAAAAAGAAGCCAAATGTTTGGCAGGAACTCTGTTAAATAGTTCTGGTTTTTTAACAAATAAATCGTCATGTCTTTCTTGAGAAGTATGTAGTAATAAACTATCTAAACGTTCTGCAAGATTTATATATAGTTTTTCTAAAAACAAGCGACCTAAATGTTCTAACTTATGACTTTTAGCAGAAAGCTTTTCTAAATCTTCTCTAGCCACCATAAAACAAGAAATATCTTCAATCGCTTCAATATTGTATTTACTTTTTTTACGTTGAATAAAACTATCTATCGCAGTGATACTTTCTTGTTCAGAAGCAATATGAACAGTAATGTCTTTTCCGTCCCTGTAATAAAATACACGACCAATTCCTGATATTATAATATAAAAGTGCTTACAAATACTATTTGCAGGATGAATTAATTCTCCTTTTTTAAACTCTTTATAAACTGCAATTTTCTGTAAAGCGTCAGTTATTTCTCCGTGTTGTAATAAGAATTCAGCATTTTTTAGAAATTCTTCCATAATTATAGCAATTCATTTAATTCTTCTATAAAATCACGTTTATTTGATAATCTAGGAACTTTATGTTGTCCACCTAACTTTCCTTTCATTTTTAGCCAATCATAAAACAAACCTGTACGAGCTTGGTGAACTTTAGGCATATTTAAAGTCATGTTATTGTATCGTTTTGCTTCGTAATCTGAATTACAATTTTTCAAAGCATTATCTAGAATTTCAGTAAAAAAGTGTAAATCCTGTGGTTGTTTCTCAAACTCAACAATCCATTCATGTCCGCCATTTGTATTACCATTCATAAAAATAGGAGCAACGGTATAATCTTTTATTGTCGAGTTTGTTTTTTCACAAGCAGATTTCAATGCTTCCTCTGCATTTTCAATTATTAATTCTTCTCCAAAAACATTAATATGGTGTTTAGTTCTACCAGTAATTTTAATTCGGTAAGGATTTGTAGAGGTAAATTTCACTGTATCACCAATTAAATATCTCCAAAGACCACCATTTGTAGTAATTACAACTGCATAGTTTACATCTTTTTTAACTGCTGAAAGAGGAATAGCTTTTGAATTTTCTCCATCGTATTCACTCATAGGAATAAATTCATAAAAAATTCCATAATCAAGCATTAATAAAAGTTCATCAGAATTATTTCTATCTTGAATAGCAAAGAAACCTTCAGAAGCATTGTAAGTTTCGTAATATCTAAAACTCTTTTTAGGAATTAATTTTTTGAATTGCTCTCGATATGGATTGAAGTTTACACCACCATGAAAATAAACTTCTAGATTAGGCCAAACTTCTAAAATATTGTCTTTTCCAGTTTTTTCTAAAACTTTATTTAACAAAACTAACATCCAAGAAGGAACTCCAGCTAAACTAGTAATGTTTTCTTGTATTGTTTCATCAATAATAGCTTCCATTTTAGTTTCCCATTCACTCATTAAAGCAACTTCCTGTTTAGGAGCAGAGCTGTAATCTGCCCAAAATGGCATGTTTTCTATAATTATCGCAGATAAATCACCAAAATAAGTGTCATTATCTTCGTAAATAGCAGAACTTCCACCTAATCTAAGACCTTTTCCTGTAAATAATTGTGTTTCTTCATTGTTATTAATATACAAACCCAACATGTCTTTCCCAGCATTGAAATGACACTCTTCTAAAGCTTCATTACTCACTGGAATGAACTTACTTTTAGCGTTGGTTGTACCACTCGATTTGGCAAACCATTTAATTTTTGTAGGCCAGAATAAATTTTGTTCTCCCTTTCTACAACGTTCAATAAGAGGTTCTATAGTTTCATATTTCTGAATAGGTACAGTATTTACAAAATCTTCGTAATTTTTTATTTTAGAGAATTTATGGGTTTTCCCGAACTCAGTGTATTTTCCAAGAGCAACTAAATTAAATAACAATTCTTGCTGAACATCAGTAGGGTACTTTAAAAAGAGTTCCATTTGATGTTTTCTTTTTTTTAAAAACCAAGTAATAATAGAATTTATAAACTGGAACGGCATTTTTGAGTTCGAATTTGTAAGTTTGTTCTTGGCTAAAAATAGTAAATTTTACAACATGCAATACAAGGGCGTTTTAAAAAAAATGAATACTGAAAATCTTGATACAGTTCAGTATTATCTAGATATGCAAACCGATTTTATTAATGTAAATCAGTTACTTCATAAAACAATTGCCATTAAGTTTGAGACTTATGAGTGTTTGTCTTGTGGATTAGAAAAAGAAATTTATCGTCAAGGATTTTGTAAATCATGTTTTTTTGAAACTCCAAATGCTGGAGATTGGATTATGCGACCTGAATTAAGTAAAGCACATTTAGGAGAAGCAGATAGAGATTTAGAATATGAAAAGAAAGTACAATTACAACCTCATATTGTGTATTTAGCTAATTCAAGTAATGTAAAAGTTGGAGTGACTAGAAAAACGCAAGTTCCAACACGTTGGATAGATCAAGGTGCACACGAAGCTATTGAAATTGTTGAAGTACCCAATCGTTATTTAGCGGGTATTACTGAAGTTGCACTAAAAGAACATGTAGCAGATAAAACCAACTGGCGTAAAATGTTGAAGAATGATATTGAGGATGAAGATTTAACCAAATGGCAAGAACGCTTACGTGCTTTTATTCCAGAAGAAGTACAAGAATATTTTATTGAAAATAATAAAGAAACTACTATTAATTTTCCTGTAGATAAATATCCTGAAAAGCCTAAAAGTTTAAATATTTTAAAAGAAGGAAGTTATTCAGGTAAGTTAGTAGGCGTAAAGGGACAGTATTTTATTTTTGAAGACAATACTGTTTTTAATGTAAGAGCAAATGAGGGATTAGTAGTGAGTATAACAGTATTAGATTAAAATTGAGGGTTACTATAATTTACTAAATCATCGGTATTAACGTTATTCTTTGTTTTACAAACGTTGGTCCACAAAAAACATTCAAAAGTCCACAACCATCTGTTATTTTTTGATTGAAAAAAATATTTTTAAGGCTAATTATTAACCTTTTATTTTTATGAAAACAATCAATTTTAAAACAGGATTTTTAGCGTTAACGCTAAGTACTATGGGACTTTTAACTTCTTGTGAGCAACAAGAAACTTTAATTGAAGATCCTAATGTTGTAGAAGTTTCGGATGTAGAGATTGAAACAACAACATTACAAAACAGAACTACATTAATGGGAGTTGGACGTTTCTTTCTTGGTGGAGCTAATAGTTTACATACTTATAGAGTAGGAAACATCGGAGCCAACTTAGGAAGAAGAGAAGGGGTTCCTTTTAAACTAGGAATTTTTAACAAAGTATCAACACCTACACCACCAGCAGGAACAAAACAATTATTTTTTCTATTAAGTCCTGGAAACAGAGATTTTGTATTAACTACAAGCGCATCTGAAAGAAACACATTACAGAGACGTAGATGGAGAAATGTTAGTGAGTTTAATTTTCAGGATAGAGAGTCTGGATCAGGAAGATTGTTATTTAATCAATCTGCTTTTATTCATAATTCAGGAGGAAGTGGTCGTGTAAAATTATATCGTTTTTATGGTAGTAGTAATACAGATCATTTGTATACTACAAATTACCAAGAAGGGGTAAACGCAGGTTATGCTTTTGAAGGAGTAGTAGGCTGGGTACACTTATAATAGTACGTAAAAACAAAAAAAACGACCTAAATTTTAGGTCGTTTTCTTTTTTTATTTTTTTACTAACTCGTAATTATTTTTCATTTTTAATTGGCTTAAAACGTTTAAGGCTTCATCTAAATAAATATCCTTTTTTAGATTTTTATGCCAAGCCATTCTTTTGTCTTTAAGAACAGTATCCTTTTTGAATAAAGGAACTTCATACTTAGGAGAAGTAAATGTCAAGTTAGAATTAAACTTGAAAATATCCTTAAATTGTTTAGCTTCTTTTACTCGTTCCTCAGATTCATCTTTGTAAGTATTGTAATTTAAAGAAATAGTGTTATCATCCTGGTTTTTCTTTAACCATTTAGCATATTCGTTAATTGAAATAAATTTTGAATTACTATTAATTCTCTCCTTACTAGCACTAACAACTTCACCAAAGTTACTGTAAGTATCTGTCTTTGTATATTTAGCTGGTTTTACACTATCCCAAGGTAAAGCACCATCTAAGTCACGTTCACCAAATTCCATATAACTATAACGGTCTGGCATAGCAATGTCTGAGTATACACCCTCAATTTGAGTAGAACCACCATTAATTCTATAGAATTTTTGAATTGTCATTTTTAAAGCTCCTAAATCTTCAGGATATTTTTTTACATAGTAATTTAGAGGTAATAAGTTTTGAACTGTTCCTTTTCCGTAGGTTTGTTTACCACCCATAACTACACCACGTCCATAATCTTGCATAGCAGCAGCAAAAATTTCTGAAGCTGAAGCAGACATTTCATTTACCATAACTACTAATGGTCCAGCCCATTGTACACTACTATCAGTATCATTTTTAATATTAGCAGGTTCACCTCTATATTTTACCTGAACAATAGGACCTTCATCTATAAATAATCCACCTATGTCAATAACTGTTTTTAAAGAACCACCACCGTTGTTTCTTAAGTCAACTATCAATCCAGCTACATTTTCTTTCTTTAAACGCTCAATCTCTAGTTTCATATCACTAGCAGCATTTCTTTTCTTAGTATCATTAAAATCAATGTAAAATTTAGGAAGATTTATAACACCATATTTCTTTCCATTTTTTTCAACTACACTAGATTTTACAAAAGTTTCTTCTAATTCAACTATATCTCTAATGATAGGAATAACTTTAGTTGAACCATCTAACTTTTTCTTTACAGTTAATCGAACCTCTGTTCCTTTCTTTCCTTTAATAAATGTAATCGCATCATCTAAGCGCATTCCTGTAATATCTAAAGGTTCTCCATCTCCTTGAGCAACCTCTAAAATAATATCACCAGGTTCTAAATCTCCTTGCTTCCAGGCAGGTCCACCAGAAATCAATTCTACAATTTTAGTGTACATACCTTCACGTTGTAAACGAGCTCCAATTCCTTCAAGTTTTCCAGACATATCTTGATCAAATCTAGATTTAATTCTAGGAGACATATATGTTGTGTGAGGATCAAAACCACCTACTACACTATTTAAAAAAGTTGAATACCAATCAGAATTTTCTAATTCCTCAATTCTAAGATATAAATCATCCATATTCTTTAAAACTTCCTTACGAGCTTCTTTTTCTAAAGTTTTGAATGACTTCTTCTTGAATTTTTTATCTTTTTTTGCTTTGTCTTTTTGTAAATCTTCAAGATCATCAATTTTACTAATTACTTGAAGTTTTAATTGTTTACGCCAATTGTCCAATAATCCTTTTTCATCTTCAGCAAACGGAGCTTTGTCATAATCAACATCAATATCTTCATTTTTCTTATAATTGAAAGGGTTGGCTAATAAACCTTTATAAGTTGTTTTAGCAGTTTCAATTTTTTCTAAGAAACGTCCGTAAACTAGTTTATAAAAACTGATATCAGATTTTTTTAGTTGGTCATCAATTTTGTATTTGTATTGAGAAAACTCCTTAAGATCTTTTTGCGTAAAATAACGTTTACTTGGATCTAGACTGGTAATAAATTCATTATATACATGTTCAGAAAAATCATCATTTAAATCTTTTTGAATGTAATGACCTCTAGTGAGGAGATTTTTTAATACATAAATTATAAGTTTATCTTTTTCAGGATCGTTCTTTTCAGAAATAGATTTTCCATAAGAATTGCTGCTTATTAGTAATGCAGTCAATATTGGGATAAGTACTTTCATCTTCATAAATCTTCAGTCGTTTAAATGATTTTAAAATTACTGGTATTTGCTAAGCTACTAAAATAATGCCAATTTTAATAGTTGTGTTTGTTTATGTTCTCAAGTGATTTTTTTAATAAATTTATAAGACCTCTTTTTTTACAAATACTTTATTTACAATTATTGTCTGTGAGGTTGTTTTAAATAACCTTTTATAAAAAGTATTTTTTATAAAGATAAAAGTTATTTATGAATAAATTATTATCACTTTAATCTATACAAGTTTAGGCATTAATTTTTCATAATTATCTTTACGAAATGTTAAAAAGTACAGCTAATTTTTTAGTGTATATTTGTTATAAGTAAATTAAAAAACAATGCAAGAGAAACCTTTAATTTTAGTGACCAATGACGACGGTATTACGGCTCCTGGTCTTAGAATGTTAATTGATATAATGAATGAAATTGGTGAAGTAATTGTTGTAGCTCCAGATAGTCCACAAAGTGGAATGGGACATGCAATTACCGTAAATAATGTGTTGCATTGTAATCCAACTTCAATAGATGATGGTCCGCAAATAGAATACAGTTGTTCAGGAACTCCTGCTGATTGTGTAAAAATGGCAAAAAATAAAATTCTTAACCGAAAGCCAGATTTATGTGTTTCAGGAATTAATCATGGATCTAATTCTTCCATAAGTGTCATTTATTCAGGAACAATGAGTGCTGCTGTTGAAGCCGGTATTGAAGGTATACCAGCAATTGGTTTTTCTTTGCTAGATTATAGTTGGCATGCAGATTTTCGTTCTTCCAAAGAGTTTGTCAAGAAAATAGCACTTAATGTATTACTAAATGGTTTGCCAGATGGAGTTGTATTAAATGTTAACATTCCAAAGTTGAAGAAAGAAGAAATAAAAGGAGTGAAGATTTGTAGACAAGCGAATGGTTATTGGAAAGAAGATTTTGATAAACGTAAAAGTCCAATGGGTAAAGAATATTATTGGTTGTCTGGTGAGTTTGTAAATAACGATAAAGGTCAGGATACAGACATTTGGGCGTTAGAAAATGGATTTATTTCTGTAGTACCTGTTCAATTTGATATGACTGCGCATCATGCAATTCAAAAATTACATTCATGGGATTTATAAATAAAGATGTTCTTATCGGGTTTTTAGTTTCGATTTTTGCTACATTTTGTGGTTTCTTTATTTACATCCAATATGTATCACGATTTGGTTTTTCTGAAACCATTGAAATGTTACAACAAGGAGGAGTTTTCGGACCTGTAATTGCATTAGCAGCTTTACCTAATTTATTTGTATTCTTTATTTATTTAAAAAAGAAACAAGATTTAAGAGCTAAAGGAGTTTTGTTAGCTACAATGTGTACTGCAATTTTTACTTTCATATTAAAGTTCATATAGTATAATGAAGTATTATATAGTTGCTGGAGAAGCCTCGGGAGATTTACATGGTTCTAATTTAATGAAAGAATTATTTAAACAAGACAAAGATGCTAATATACGTTTTTGGGGAGGCGATTTAATGAAGGCTGTTGGTGGTGAATTGGTGGTTCATTATAAAGATAGAGCAATTATGGGGTTTGTTGAAGTCATCTTGAACTTACGTAAAGCTCTTGGTTTTATCAAACGTTGTAAAAACGATATTGAACAATTTCAGCCAGATGTTATTATATTTATTGATAATTCAGGTTTTAATTTACCTGTAGCTAAATGGGCAAAGCAAAATGGATATAGAACTAATTATTATATATCACCTCAAGTTTGGGCGAGTAGAGCAGGAAGAGTAAAATCTATTAAAAGAGATGTAGACAAAATGTTTGTAATACTTCCTTTTGAGAAAGATTTTTATAAAAAGTACAATTACGAAGTAGAATTTGTAGGTCACCCTTTAATTGATGGAATTGTTGATAGGGAACAGGTTGATGAAGATGAGTTTCGTAAAACTCATAATTTAGGGACTAAAGAAATTATTGCGTTATTACCAGGAAGTAGAAAACAGGAAATTACCAAAATGTTGAACACAATGTTGTTAATGGTTGATAAATTTCCTGAATATCAATTTGTAGTTGCAGGTGCACCAAGTCAAACTAGATCATTTTATGAAACCTTTTTAAAAGGCAATAATGTAAAGTTTGTAGATAATAAAACATACGATTTACTGAGTATTTCACATACAGCTTTAGTAACATCTGGAACAGCAACATTAGAAACGGCTTTATTTAAAGTTCCACAAGTAGTTTGTTATAAAGGAAGTTGGCTATCGTATCAAATAGCTAAAAGAATTATAACTTTAGATTATATTTCTTTAGTGAATTTAATTATGGATAGAGAAGTAGTGAAGGAGTTAATTCAAAATGAGTTTAATGAATTTACTTTAGAACAAGAATTACAATTACTTCTAGAAGAAAATAAAAGAAAAGCTCTTTTCTTAGATTATTTCGAATTAGAAGAAAAACTAGGAGGAAAGGGAGCATCAAAAAAAGTAGCAAATTCAATTATAGAAAGTTTAACATAAAAGTACAATAGTGATAAAAAAAATACCCCAAATTTTATTGATCTTGTTTTTAGCTTATGGATGTTCTTCATCTAAAACAGCAAGTTCATCAAAACGCTATAAGAAAAATAAAAGAAGAGTCGTAACTAAAAAAAGATCGGTAAGAACAAAAGATCTTTCACAGTTAGCAAATAGAATAATAGCAACAGCAAATACTTATAAAGGAACTCGTTATAAATATGGAGGCGTAACTAGAAAAGGAATGGATTGTTCTGGTTTAATTATGACTTCTTTCAAACAGAATGGACTTTCATTACCAAGAACTTCTTACGATATGTCTACACAAGGGAAACAAATCCCTCTAAAAAATGTTAGAAAAGGAGATTTACTTTTTTTTACAACTAATCCTAGAAAACCAAGAAGAATAAGTCATGTTGGTTTAGTTACCTCTGTTAAAAATGGAATTATTTATTTTATACATGCTTCATCTAAAAGAGGAGTAACAGTAAATAATATGTCACAAAAATATTACAAGAGAAATTTTGCTAAAGCTAAAAGAGTGCTAAGGTGAAAAAAGTAGGATCTTTTGTAGTCGTGTTTATCTTGATATGGGCATATCGATTTGCAAATCATAATAGGCGAAATAATATTGAACAGAACGTAGAGACTAGCTCAGCAAATAAGGTGAGTGTTATTTTAAAAGCAGCGAATTCGTATTTGGGAACGCCTTATAAGTTTGGAGGAACAACAGCTAACGGAATGGATTGTTCTGGGTTAGTTTATACTGTATTTAAAGAAGAATTAGGGGTCACTCTTCCTCGTTCTTCAAGATCCATGAGTTCCGAAGGAAAAAAAATAACTTTAGAAAACATTAAAAAAGGAGACTTACTTTTTTTTGATATTCCAACAATGCACGGTGATGTAAACCATGTTGGGTTAGTAAATTCAACAAAGTCTAATACTATTAAATTTATACATTCAAGTACTTCCAAAGGAGTAGTAATATCTTCTTTAGATGAATCGTATTGGAAAGAGGCTTTTGCTTTTGCAAAGCGAATCGATATTAATTAAGCTTAGACCAAAGTTTATCCTTTAATTCCATTAATCCCATTTGTGCTACTGATGAAATAAATAAAGTTTCAATACCTTTTGGTAGTTCTTCTTTTATTTCAGCTTTCAATTCATCATCTAACATGTCAGATTTTGAAATAGCTAACACACGATCTTTATCTAATAGTTCAGGATTGTGTTGTTTTAACTCGTTTAAAAGGATACTATATTCCTTTTTAATATCGTCGCTGTCTGCAGGAATTAAGAACAGTAACAAAGAGTTTCTTTCAATATGTCTTAAAAAGTAATGCCCTAATCCTTTTCCTTCAGCAGCTCCTTCAATAATACCAGGAATATCTGCCATTACAAAACTTTGGTGATTACGATATTCCACAATACCTAAATTAGGTTTTAAGGTTGTAAAAGCGTAATCTGCAATCTTTGGTTTGGCTGCAGTTAAAACAGATAAAAGAGTTGATTTTCCTGCATTAGGAAATCCTACTAAACCGACATCAGCAAGAATTTTTAATTCAATTCTAAACCAAGCTTCTTTACCGTCGATTCCCGGTTGGGCATATCTTGGCGTTTGATTTGTTGGTGATTTAAAATGCCAGTTTCCTCGTCCTCCTTTACCACCTTCAAGAACAACAACTTCTTGTTCGTCATCATTGATTTCATAAAGAATCTGATCTGTATCTGCATCTCTAATTATGGTACCTAATGGAACAGGAACAATAACATCCGCTCCGTCTTTACCAGTACTTCGACTAGATCCACCATCACCACCACCTTCAGCTCTAAAATGACGTTTGAATTTTAAGTGAAATAATGTCCACATATTTTTATCTCCTTTGAAGATTACGTGTCCACCACGACCTCCATCACCACCATCTGGTCCACCTTTTGCTATGTATTTTTCACGATGCAAATGTGCAGATCCACGTCCTCCTTTTCCAGAAGAAGCATATATTTTTATATAGTCAACAAAATTTCCTTCAGTCATTTCTCAAAAATTAATATTCCCGCCTAAGCGGGAATGTTTTTATAATGTGTCAAAAACGTCTGCTAAACGTTTTGTTATATCTTCAATAGATCCAACACCATCAACTCCGTAAAAATTACCTTGTGCATTGTAGTAATCTTTTAAAACGGCTGTTTTGGTATTGTATTCGTTAAAGCGGTTTCTGATTTTTTCTTCATCAGTATCATCAGAACGACCACTAGTTTTTCCTCTTTCTAAGATTCGTTCTACTAATAAATCTTCTGGAACTTCTAAAGCAACCATTCCATTAATTCTTTCACTTTTTTCAGCTAAGAATTCATCTAGAGCTTTAGCTTGATCTTCTGTTCTTGGGAATCCGTCAAAAATAAAACCATTTGCCTCAGCATTTTTATTTACTTCAGCTTTTAGCATATTGATTGTAACTTCATCAGGAACTAATTCACCTTCATCAATATATTTTTTAGCTAATATTCCTAAATCAGTTTCGTTTTTAATATTGAATCTAAAAACATCACCAGTAGAAATATGAACTAAGTTATATTTTTCTTTAAGCAATTCAGCTTGTGTTCCTTTACCAGCACCCGGAGGTCCAAATAATACTATGTTTTTCATTTTAGGTTGTGTTGTTAATTGATAAATAGCAGGTAAATTTCTACCCAAACCATTATAATCTAAACCGTAGCCTACAATAAATTTATCTTCTAAATTTTTACCAATGTAGTTGATGTGTAATTCTTTTCTATACACATCTGGTTTAAAAAATAATGAAGCTATTTTAAGTTCTTTAATGTTTTTATTTCTGAAGATTTCGTAAATCTCTTGTAGTGTAGTTCCTGTATCAATAATATCTTCTAGTATGATAACTGTTCTACCAGAAATATCTTCATTAATACCAATTAGTTTTTTTACTGTTTCCCCAGAAGTCGTACCTTCATAAGAAGCTAGTTTTACAAAAGTGATTTCACAATCTTGATTGAATTCTCTAACAAAGTCGGATGCAAAAACAAAACATCCGTTTAAAATACCTATAAATAAAGGAACTTCATCTTTCGGTAAATCAGCTTTTACTTGATATACAAGCTGTTTTACAATAGAAGAAATTTCTTCTTTACTTATTAATTCTCTGAAATATAAATCGTGAAGTTTCTTTATTTTCATATATAGGTAAATATACTAATTAAATAAAAAAACCGTCTTGTTTAACTGATCTATCAGTAGGAACAAAACGGTGATTTTATAATGTGCTCTTAAATTTAATTTTTAGTTTCTTTATTTTTAGTAGCGTCAAACATAATAGGTGTTGCTACAAATAAAGATGAATAAGTACCCACAATAACACCAATAATTAAAGCGAACATGAATCCTTTGATACTATCTCCTCCAAAGAAGAAGATCGCTAACATTACTAATAATGTTGTTAAAGAGGTGTTGATAGTTCTACCAAGAGTACTACTTAAAGCTTTATCTACTAGGCTAGCTGTAAAAGAAGAACTGTTATCAGCATATTCTCTAATTCTATCGAAAATTACTACGGTATCATTCAGCGAGTAACCAACTACAGTTAGTATTGCTGCTATAAATGACTGACCAATTTCCATATCGAAAGGCATGATTTTATATAATATAGAGAAGATTCCTAATACAATTAAAACATCATGGAATACAGCGGCTACTGCACCGATAGAGAAAGAAACTTTTCTGAATCGTAATAAGATATATAAGAAAACTACCAATAAAGAACCAAATACAGCAAATATTGCAGCTTGTTTGATATCATCAGCAATTGTTGGATCTACTTTTCTAGCACTCATTATACCTTGTGCGTTTTCACCTTTATCAAAACCAGGCTTAAAGTTTTCGTAACTTAGGTCTGATAAATAAGTTTTTAATCCTTTGTATAAAGTATTTTGAACTAATTCATCAACTTCTTTACTCTTTTCTTCAATCTTAAAAACAGTAGTTATTTTTAACTGATTAGTTGCACCATAAGTTTTTACTTCAGGAGCAGTTCCAAAAACTTCTTTTAAGGACTCTGCTACATCGTTAGCTTTCATGTCTTTATCAAAACGTACAACAAAAGATCTACCTCCTTTAAAATCAACTCCTTGTTTTAAACCAATAGAAAATATAGAAACTAAACCTATTACGATAAATACACCAGAAATGATATAAGCGATTTTACGTTTTCTTAAGAATTCAATATTAATATTCTTAAACCAGTTTTTAGAAATGTTTGTGTTGAAAGTTAAATTACTTCCTTTAGTTACAGCACCGTCAACAAATAAACGAGTAATAAAAATTGCAGTAAATAAAGAAGTAGCAATACCGATCATTAATGTTAATGCAAATCCTTTAATAGGTCCTGTACCAAAAACATATAAGATAACACCAGTTAAGAATGTAGTGATGTTAGCATCTAAGATTGCAGATAATGCTCCTTTAAAACTAAAACCTTCACTAACTGATTCGAATAAACTTTTTCCTGAATTTAAAGCTTCTTTAATTCTTTCAAAGATAATTACATTGGCATCTACCGACATACCAATAGTTAATATGATACCTGCAATACCTGGTAGCGTTAATACAGAGTTAAATGAAGCTAAAACTCCGAAGATGAATAAGATGTTAACTAATAAGGCAATATTAGCATATAAACCTGCTTTACCATAGTATAACACCATCCAAATTAATACTAGAACAATTGCTAAAGCAAAAGACCACATACTTGCGTTTATAGCTTCTTTACCTAAAGATGGACCAACAACTTCAGATTCGATAATTCTTGCTGGAGCAGGTAATTTACCAGCTTTTAAAACAGTAGCAATATCTTGTGCTTCTTCTACTGTCATTGAACCACCAGAAATTGAAGATGTACTTCCTAATTTACCTTTAATGATAGGAGCAGAGTATACATAATCATCAAGAACAATAGCAACATGCTTGTTAATGTTCTTTTCAGTTAAACTACTCCACAATTTAGTACCTTTAGTATTCATGGTCATGCTTACCTCTGGTTTACCTAATTGGTCAAACTGTTGTGAAGCATCAGCAATTACATCACCTTCAATATCTGCAATACCTTCTCTGTTCGACTTGATAGCATATAAACGAATAAAACTATCAGAGTTATCTCCAGAATCAGCATCTTGAGTATCAGGTTTGTAATCCCATAAGAATTTTGTGTTTCTTAAATTGGCTGGTAATAAGGCAGTAATTTGCTTATTTTTTAATATGCTATTTACTTTTGCCGTATCTTGAATTTTAGAATATCCAATAACAGAACCAAATTGTTGTTGGTTTGGTATAAAAAAGTTGAATAACATTTCAGAGTTAGCTACAGAAGTAGAGTCTGTATCATCTCCAAGTAAATCTGCTAAATTACTTTTAGCAGTATCTTTTTCTTTAGTAACTTCTTTCTCAGCTGATTTTTTTAATAATTCAATTGATTTTAAGTTAGCTTGAGATAAGAATGATATCACCTCAGTATTAGAATATACTTCCCAAAACTGTAATTTAGCTGTACTTACTAATAATTTAGTAACACGTTCTACATCTTTGGCTCCAGGTAATTCAACTTGAATTCTTCCTGATGTACCTATTCTTTGAATATTTGGTTGTACAACCCCGAATTTATCTACACGACTTCTCAATACTTGAAAAGCAGTTCCTATAGAGCTGTTGATTTCTTCTTGTAAAACAGCTTTTACTTCACTGTTAGTTTTATTGAAGTCAATTTTTTCGCGTAATAATTTATTTCCAAAGATTTTAGGATCACTTAATTTAATAGAACCCTTACTCGCTTTTTCAAATTCTTCGTAAAATAAATCGATATAATCATCTTGAGCATTTTTCTGAGCTTCATCTGCATTTGCTAAAGCAGTTCTGAAAACTTGATTTTTTGACTCGTTAGATAATCCTATTAAGATATCCTTTACTGATACTTGTAAAATAGCATTAATACCACCTTTTAAATCAAGACCAAGATTCATTTCTTTGTCTTTAATGTCATTGTAGGTGTTACCTAATACTACCTCTTTATTTGCAACACTATCAAGATATTTTCTCTCAAGTCTAGCTAATTCCTTACCACTTTTATTTTCACCAAGATTAGCTTCAGCAAATGCTTTAGCTTCATTTTCAACCTTGTTCCCAAAAAACGTAAATGATAATTGGTATAAGCTTACTAATCCGAAAAGGATTGCAAATAATCTGATTAGACCTTTGTTTTGCATTTTCAATAATTTAGACTGACTTCTTTTTTAAAACGTGCAAATATAGTATAACAAAAGTATAAGTAAAAAGAAAACCATAACTTTTACGTATTATGCTTATGATAATCTCTAAAATTTATTATGTAAATAACGAATTCTTTACTTTTTAGAAAGATTTGTTTACAGTTTTATCATGTTTTTTCATTATATTTATTTCATAACGTAATTCGGGGAAAGAAAATAAAAATATAATGTTATGTTATTATTCCGAAACTCGTTAATTAATTTCTTTACTTCAAAAAAATACTATACATCTTATTACAAGAGAGTAATAAATAAGTACAAGTATCCTGAGTCTTATTTGAAATTGTATCATGCTTTACATACTGTTCCTGAAGAATTAGAAACATCTGTCTTAATCGCATTTTCAGAAACTATAAGTTTTGGAGCTAGTCTTAATAGTATTAAATCTAAGCTTAAAGGGAGTTATAGAGTAGTCAAAGAATTAAATGATGTTTATGTTTTGTTCACAGAACTTAAAACAGTGGGCTATAAATTTATTATTGAACTACATTTTTACAAGCAAAAACTAGTACATTTCAAATATGTGTTTAGGAATCACACAAATAAAAATGAATTGAAGTACATGTTAATGAAAAAGTATTTTAATGAAGAAAAGATTTTTTTTGAAGTTAAAGATACTTGTATAAAAGATGTAGACGGAAACTATATCTTTATACTTGATGAAGTAAATTTATCTATTAATTATATGACTTACGATTATGGTTTTTATAATCATATCATTGAAATGAAGACTCAAAAAGAAAAACAAAAAACACTAAAGTATAATAATGCTATGGATGAACTATACAACAGGTTATAAAAAAAGAGAAGTTTTATACTCCTCTTTGTTTATTAATTTCATCTTGTAATTGTCTTCTTAATTTTTGTTCCTTTTCTAAAGACTTTTTTCTAAAAGTTTCAAGTTCTAGTTCAATTTCAGATAAATCATTTTTAGCTTTTTTAGTCAAAATATTACTTGACTTAAATTTAGATATAAAAAAAATTAAAGCTAGTAAAAGAATTCCTATTAGAGACCAAGTAAACATATTGTATGTGCTTTTACTGGTGGCAATACCTAAAACACTAATTTGATTTTCTTTATCTTGAGAACTAGTTAAGTCATTAGAAACTTTACTAACATTTTCATTCAAAGTTGCGATTTCTTTCTTTTGAGAATCTACAATTTCTTGCCTTGCAACAATTTCTTTTCTTAATATAGTAACGCTATCAAGTACGTTTTTTTGGAAAACTAAAAATTCATTTCTAGGAATCATTTTATACTCTTTCCAAGTATTTGATAATCCATAAGCTTTTTTAAATTCATTCTCTATTGTATTTGGTAATTCCCTAATCTCTTTTTTTGTCAATTTTGTTTGAGCGAATAAAGAAGTTGAAAAAAGTAATACAAATAAAAAGTTAATAGTTTTCATCAGATATATTTAGATTTCGGGTTGATTTAAAAAAACCCAAACGAAAAAGTTTGGGTTTTTAGTATAAGCAAGGTTATTAAACTTATTTTACTTTATCTACGATTGCCTTAAAAGCTTCTGGGTTGTTCATAGCTAAATCTGCTAAAACCTTACGGTTTAATTCGATGTTATTAGCTTTTACTTTACCCATAAACTGTGAGTAAGACATTCCGTACTGACGAGCTCCAGCGTTAATACGTTGGATCCATAATGAACGGAAGTTTCTTTTCTTGTTTTTACGGTCACGGTAAGCATATTGTAATCCTTTCTCAACCGCATTTTTAGCTACTGTATAAACGTTTTTTCTACGTCCGAAGTAACCTTTAGCTTGCTTCAAGATTTTTTTTCTTCTATTTCTTGAAGCTACAGAATTTACTGATCTTGGCATAATTTTCTTGTTTTTGTAGTAGGCGACTAATTAAATAGTACTTTATTGAGCCTAACTCCATGGTTAATAATTAATTTTACTACCTAGCGAACTATTATTTTAATAATAATTGTTGCTTAATGTTACTCTCGTCAGATTTGTGTACTAACGTAGAGTGTGTTAATGCAAGCTTACGTTTTTTAGACTTCTTTGTTAAGATATGACTTTTAAACGCGTGCTTTCTTTTGATCTTTCCAGAACCAGTTAACTTAAAACGTTTCTTGGCACTAGATTTAGTTTTCATTTTAGGCATTTTCTGCTATCGTTTTTATCTTGCTTATATATCGTCGTTATTCTAAAAGAATAAATTACTTCACTTTTTTAGGAGCGATAAACATAATCATACGTTTACCTTCCAATTTTGGCATTTGTTCTACTTTACCATATTCTTCTAGTTCTTGAGCTAATTTTAATAATAAAATTTGCCCTTGTTCTTTAAATATGATAGAACGACCTTTAAAGAATACATATGCTTTTAACTTAGCTCCGTCTTGTAAGAACTTAATCGCATGTTTCTTTTTGAATTCGTAATCATGCTCATCTGTTTGAGGTCCGAAACGAATTTCCTTAACAACCACCTTAGTCGCTTTTGCTTTTAATGCTTTTTCACGCTTCTTTTGCTCGTAAAGGAATTTTTTATAGTCAATAACTTTACAAACAGGAGGGACTGCTTTAGGAGATATTTCAACTAAATCTAGCTCTTGCTCTTGAGCTATTGCTTTAGCTTTTGCAAGTGAATACACACCTACTTCTACGTTGTCGCCTACTAGACGAACTTCATCAACATATTTAATTTTGTCATTAATTCTATGTTGATCTTCTTTAATAATTCTTGCGGGTCTACGTCCGCGTTTTCTTCTAATTGCTATGGCTTATACTTTTTAAATTATTCTCTTTTTGATTATTAGTGTTAAACGTAACTAACGTTTTTTGAACTTCCTTCTGTATTAGTTGGACAAATTCTTCAATAGTGAAAGTACCTAAATCTCCTTCACCATGTTTCCTTACAGATACCGTGCCATCTTGTTCTTCCTTTTCTCCAACAATAATCATGAAAGGAATTTTACTAACTTCCGCATCTCTAATCTTACGACCAGTCTTTTCATTTCTATTGTCTACGAGGGCGCGAATTTCGGAATTTTCTAACAAAAGTAAAACTTTTTCGGTATATTTTTCGTATTTCTCGCTGATTGGCAGTATTATAACCTGTTCTGGGGTCAACCAAAGCGGGAAATTACCACCTGTATGCTCTAATAAAATAGCAATAAATCTTTCCATAGAACCAAAAGGAGCACGGTGAATCATTATTGGTCTGTGAAGTTCATTATCACTTCCTTTATATGTTAAGTCAAAACGTTCAGGTAAGTTATAATCAACTTGTATAGTACCAAGTTGCCAACTTCTTCCTAGAGCGTCTTTAACCATAAAGTCTAATTTTGGTCCGTAGAAAGCAGCTTCACCTGGTTCTATAACAAAATCTAAACCTTTATCTTTTGCAGCATTTATAATTGCTTGCTCAGCTTTTTCCCAGTTTTCTACATTACCAATGTATTTTTCTGGTTTTTCTGGATCTCTAACAGATACTTGAGCAGTAAAGTTTTCGAAACCTAAAGAAGTAAATACATAAAGTACTAAATCAATTACGTTTTTAAATTCACTATCTAGTTGTTCTGGTGTACAGAAAATATGAGCATCATCTTGAGTAAAACCTCTTACACGTGTTAATCCGTGGAGCTCTCCACTTTGTTCATATCTATATACTGTACCAAATTCAGCAAAACGTTTAGGTAAATCTTTATAAGAATAAGGTTTGAATTTATAAATCTCACAATGATGCGGACAGTTCATTGGTTTTAATAAGAACTCTTCATCATCTTTTGGTGTATGTATAGGTTGAAAACTGTCTTCACCATATTTAGCATAGTGACCAGAAGTTACATAAAGATCTTTTTGCCCAATATGAGGAGTCATGACCATTTCGTAACCGGCTCTTTTTTGAGCTACTTTCAAGAAATCTTCTAAACGACTTCTTAGTGCTGCTCCTTTAGGAAGCCAAAGCGGTAAACCTTGACCAACAGTTTGAGAAAATGTAAATAACTCAAGTTCCTTTCCTAATTTTCTATGATCTCTCTTTTTTGCTTCTTCTAATAACTCTAAGTATTCAGTAAGCATTTTTTGCTTAGGGAAAGAAATACCATAAATACGTGTTAACTGATTATTCTTTTCATCTCCACGCCAGTAAGCACCAGCAACATTCATAATCTTGATAGCTTTAATTATTCCAGTATTTGGAATATGTCCACCACGACATAGATCAGTAAAGTCGCTGTGATCACAGAAAGTAATATCACCGTCTTCTAAACCTTCTATTAATTCCACTTTATATGAATTGTTTCTTTCCTTATAATAAGATAAAGCTTCGTCTTTTGTAACTGAGCGCATTTTGAACTCTGCTTTTTCACGAGCTCTTTCTAAAAACTTCTTTTCTATAGAAGCAAAATCTTTTTCTGATATCGTATCATCACCAAAATCTACATCATAATAAAAACCGTTATCAATTGCAGGACCTATTGTAAGTTTGGCATCAGGATGAAAATCTAGGATTGTTTGAGCTAGAACGTGAGCTGATGAATGCCAAAATGCTTTTTTACCTTCAGGAGAGTCAAAAGTATATAGTGTAAGATTACCATCTGTGGTTAATGGAGTAGTAGTTTCTACTGTGGTATTGTTAAAATTAGCTGAAATAACATTTCTAGCTAATCCTTCACTTATACTTTTAGCAACTTCAATAGGAGTAGTGTTTTTTTCGTACTCCCTAATACTTCCATCTGGTAATGTAATTTTAATCATTTTATATATTGTTATGTTACGATTTTCCTACAAGTGAAAATCTTAATGCACAAATATATTGTAAATGCATTTTTTGTACAATTATATTAGACGAGAATTTGTTTTGATTCCTTTTTTATTTTGAATATTCTAATTGAATGGGATATGAAATTACAATTATGATTAGGTCGTTTGCTTTAATACACTTGGAATACTAGTTTGAAAGTACTTTGTCGTTAGTTTTTTTGGGGCTTTACTCTAGTATAAAGTCTTTTTTTTTACTGAAGAGATAGATTGTATAATGATAAGTTTAGTGTTTGTCCAAACTTTGTGCTATTAATATTATAGTCTGATTATTTCTTTATTACTGTTTATTTAAGGTGCTTTTGAGTTAAGAATTGTGGTTAAGTAATGAATA